>JBBIPQ010000057.1:0-11173 GCA_037442785.1 Nitrospirota bacterium | reverse complement strand
TTAATCCTGTCAATCAAGGTAAAATCTATGTTTCCACCACTCACTACAATAACAATCCTTTTACCACGGAACCTATCCATATCTTCTAACAATGTTGCAAGCCCAACAGCACCCGCTCCTTCAACCACAAGTTTTTTCCTCTCCATAAACAGGAGGATCGCCATAGCGATTGAATCCTCTTTGACGAGGAATATATCATCAACATACCTCCTCATAATCTCGAGATTCCTTTCCCCGATCTTCCCAACAGCAATACCATCAGCAATTGTTGGGCCTGGCGTAACCTCCTCTATGAACCCTGACTTAAAAGATCTGTAACCTGAGGGCGATGATTCAGTTTGAAGGCCTATTATCTCTGTCCCTGGAGAAACCTCCTTAATTGCAACAGCTACTCCTGAAATAAGACCCCCACCACCTACAGGAACAAGAACAGAATCTATATCACCTAATTCTTCTACCACTTCAAGTCCTACTGTTCCCTGTCCCGCTATTACATCTCCGTCATCATAGGCATGAATGAATGTGAATTCCCTGTGAGATAACGCATACTCAAGGGCATCAATAAAGGTATTACCATGAAGGATGACCTCAGCACCATATCCCCTGGTTGCCTCTTGTTTAATTATCGGGGCATTTACAGGCATTATTATCCTTGCCTTCTTTCCAAGTTCCTTAGCTGCATAGGCGACCCCCTGGGCGTGATTTCCCATGGATGCTGCAATAAACCTTTCATCAGGAATGCCCATCATCTTGTTAAGGGCACCCCTGACCTTAAAGGAACCAGTCTTTTGCAGATTCTCTGCCTTTAAATATACCTCAGCCCCTGTAAGTCTACTGAAGGAGTCGGACCTGATGAGGGGTGTCCTGTGTATGTAAGGACTTATCCTGTCATATGCCCTTCTTATCTCTTTAAGATTTATCATTTTTCTGTCCCGGGAATTGCTGATCAAGTGGGATTATATAATATCCAGGTGATCTTTTGTAACGAATAAGGGCAAGCTCAACGAGACCTGGTATTGAAATATCCGAATTGATCATCAATTCAAGTCTTGAACCCCCTGAAACATTTTCAAGCCATGAACCTCGAACCTTAAACCTTAAATTTTGAACCTTCCCATATATCCCCTTCCCTTCAAGGGATAAGGAATGGATATCCATTGTTCCATCATTGAATTCAATATATCCCCTTATTGAATTAAAGAGGCTTAGTGGTATAAATCCATTATCTGTTATATCCCTCAGTGCCGCATCCGAGATATGAAATTTAAGATCTGCCCTTGAGTCATTAAAAAAAAGTGAAAAATCGCCCGAAACCAACCCTTTACCCTGAATCCCAACATCATTGATAAATCTGAGGCCTTCAAGCTGCACATTTTTGATCTTCACATACATGAGCTTCTCAAAAATCAAAAGATCTCCTCTTATACTGCCTTCATAAATAGACCCCGCCATTTTGATGACCGGTTTTAATCTCAGAAGGGAAAGGGGATCAAGTTGTGCCTCTATATCGGAAATTACAAGGATAGGGCTGTCCTCTCTAACCCTATCAGCCTTATAACATAACACCCTCTCAATTGAGACATTATAAAATATCCCCTTTCTGAGATGCTCCATCTCAACCATGATCCCTTTGCTGTAGAAAGAATCTCTCACCTTCCTATTGATCAACTCTGAGGGTACCGCTATATACCATAGACCACAGACAAGGAAAAAGAGGAGAATCAGACAAAATATGAGACGAGTGATAATTCCCTTTTTCACCTCGATCAACGGCCTCCGAAAGGACTGTTTGACAAGGTTTGAGCAATCATTTGACTTGCTGGAAGCCTGACAAGTTGGAATCTTTTTTACCCCTTTTATATATAAACACCCTGATCTCCAGATCAATCCGTTCAGGATTCTCAAAATCCTTTTTCATCTTTATATCCTTAATCGAAAGATCCTGATTCTCGATCCTGTAAAGGAGATTTATCATCTCATTCATAGTCAACTTATCGATCCGCATATCAACGCCCTCCTCAATGAGTTCTTTGAGTTCCCGACCACCTGTCATCTTGATGTACTTAACCCTTTCCCTGAGACCGATTGAGTCAACAAGGTTATTTATCTCCTGAAGCAATCCTACGTTTTCGATATTCACTGCATCCATAATCTTTACTTCCTTTATTCTACTGTACTCCCCGGCAAGGCTACTAAATTCCTTGAATCTCCTGATCAGGGATTCCCTTTCCCTGTAATAGGATCTTTCGACTGCAAAAAGGAAAATTGAGACTATAAAGAGGAAGATCAGAAGATAGAATCTGATAGACACTTCTACCCCAAAAAATCTTTGACTTTTCAGGGACCACCTCTTTACTTTAAATCCAGCCCCCAGTTTCATCCCTGATTACCTCCAGTAACTCCAGACGACTTGTTTGAACCCCTTATTACTCCAGAGATAGTGAAGTTAAATCTCCCGCCTGTTACAGGTTTCAGATCAGAGACATTAACCGAGATGGCAATATCTGAAAGGCCCTCCTTAAATCTATTTATCTCTTCTATTGAGGCAGATTCTCCCTTAATGGTAAGACCTTCCGTGGTGAGTCCTATTTCATAAAAGACAATGCCTTGCGGTCTGGTACTGGAAAGGTTGAGCAGTAGATTAAGGGCAGGTATGCTACCTGTCAGGTCCAACCGTTCCCTTGCATCCCTAAGGTGGGCCTTTAACTGATAAAGCTCATCGGTGATCCTCTTTTCAGTGGGGAAGAGACTGGAATAAGACCTCCTTATCTCATTCCTTATCAGGGATATATCCTTCCTTTCCTTAAGGATCCTCGCGGATATGTCCAAGTTTATTATGACAGCTATGGCAAAGAGAAGAAAGACTGTTACCCTGAGGGTCTTTGATAACCTTGAAGCCTTTCCAGTAAACTCAAAGTCTCCTGTCCTGAGATTGAAGGCAGGATTCAATAATTCCTCTTTCTCACAGTCTGAAAGGCTTGTAAGGGGCGGGCTGGCATTCACGTTAACCAGATCAACCAGCCTCTCTGTTATCACAGAAGGATCAGTTCCTTTAAGCATACAACCGACTGTAATCGAGCCAGCAACAGAGGGTTCTATACCTGAATCAGAAAGGGACCCAAGGAGACCGCCAAATTGCCGCTTCTCTGTATAAACAACCAGTATCTTGAAGTTATCACCATCCCTTCCAAGGCAGATCGAATCAAAAACTATGTCATCCATGTCTTCCATAATAAGGCCTTGAAGCTCAAAAGGAATGACCTCTGTAAGTTTCTTCCTATCATAAAAAGGAAGATTCAATAACCTGAAACTCAGCATATTTATAGGCAGATCAAGGAAGAAATCATCTATCCTTTTATCCGAGATCGTCTTTTTCAAGACAGGCGAAGGGTTTATATCCTCAGAGGATATAACGACGCCGGATTTAACATCAAAGACATCCAGCCTTAATATCAGTGCATTACCATCTCCAGCAGAACGGGGGCTTGAACCCCCAGGTCCCGTTTCTAATGCCCTTACCCTTACAATCCCTATCCTTCTCAATCTCAATATTCCTTCCAGTACAGAACAACCGTATCGGTGCCTGTAGCTGCCCTCATTTCGAGGACTAACTCAATGACCCTCTTTATATGGTCCTCCTCTGCAACAGAGGTGACATGAAAGAATGTTGACTTGACATTAATCCTTCCCATCAGCTGGGTCTTTAGATTACCTAATATAGCCGTTAAATCAGGATCATCTAAACCTTCAAATGGTTTTATCTTTCTCTGTCTTGCAATGGATCTGGCTATCTCCTCTGTTATCGAATCACTAAGAGACATTATAACAGGTATTGAGGCTGTATTTATATTTATATTCATCCTATCTCTCAGACCATGCACAGTCACATGGGGTTTCAGTCTATCAAAGGTCCCCCTGTCTATCCCCCTTATAAGGAGGATTTCATCGAGGCTATCAAGGGGACCATTCTTTGCATAATCCTCTGAACCCCTGACCCGTGGCTCATTATCCTCATCAATCCAATCAACAATCCTATCAGCTATATTCTCATGGAGGTTCAAGATAACTAGGAGTCTTTTCAAAGAATTATACACATCCAAATTAAGCCTCTTATTCCTCATAATAAGGGCATTAAGATTGATCTTTCCTCCCTCATCCTCAATACTTATAAAGACCTTTCCGTTAAACCCTTCAATAATATTTCCCAGAGGCATCTCTACCTTCTCGGGATAGGTATATCTGTAAAGCCTTGACTGTTCCTTAATAGCTAATGATGCCAGCCTTATTCCTGAAGATGCCACGAGGGAGAGCCTCTGGGATTCTGTCCAGTTTTTCAGGTTTGATGTGGTGGCATGTACACCATACGAGAATTCAAAGACAAGGGCCATCATGAACGCAAGTATCACAAGGACAAGGATAAGGATAAAACCTTTCTCACCTCTTTTTATCACAGGGCCCTTCCTATCCTGATCCTTGCTACTTCTGAAATGACATACCTCTTACCCTTAATATTGACTGCGATTATGAACCTTATCTCCTCGGGGATCCCATGGGCAAGGTTGCTGTCCCATGTCCTGACCCAGTCATCCCTGTATCTCGCTTCAATCAGAAAGGATTCAATATCCTCAAGTATATCAACGGTACTGTCAGAATCCTCCCTCTCACTATCCCTGATTGCGTCAGGTCTGCCAGTTAACTTAGTTGAATATTTCCTCAGTCTTAAGGAGGTTTTGTCCTCATCAACAAAGTAGGATACCCTGAGGGGACCTGGAGAAAGGGATGAGAGGGTGGTTAATGTAAGGGAAGATGCATCTTTACCATAGATATCCTTCCCCTCTAACCTGAATAGGGTGTAGTCTTTATCACTGCTATAAAAGGCAGATTCGATCTCCCTCCTCAACATATCAGCAGCCATCCTCATCTCCTGAAGTCTCACAAGGCTATCATCAAGTAAATCAACAGCCCTTTTGCCAAGGAAGAAACTGCTATAAAGGTATGTCAATATCATGGCTATTATTGCGATCGATACCAGGACCTCAATGAGAGTGAAACCCTCTGCAAAGGCTTCCAACGAGTCTTCTGGACTCGTTGGAACCTTAACCGTTGAATTTTGAACCTTGAACTTCAAACCTTTAATTGATCTTGCCACTGATTAGTTCGGCCATTCGAATGCTGTCTTTTCCTGATTGCACAATAACGGATATCTCTAACATGGAAGGATACGATGACCTTCTAACTGCTGTTTCATAATAGTAGCCTGAATAGGGATCGTCAAAATAACCCTTCACTGTTGATGGACTCCTTTCCATCTCCTGGAGCTTCATCTTTGCAAGCAAGGTGGCGGTTGTCAGAATCTCATGTCTCTCCGCAACTCTTAAATGATGGTTCAGTGTATAAAGGATAGTAACAAGCAGGCTTGCAGTAATAGCAAGGCTCATCATAACCTCAATGAGGGTAAAACCGTCAGAGAACCCCCATTTCTTAAATCTCATCTATCCTAACCCTCCCACTAAGAGGATTTAACTCCACTACAATGAGAGTTTTCCCAGAAACCTCCGAATTTTTAGGAGCCCTGTTACTGTCGAAATAGAATTTCAAAAACTCCCCAGCACCCATTGGTGTAAAGGTAATCTTCACAGAACCATCATTTATCGTTCCCTTTGTCTGCAAGAAAACGGACCTGAGATATTCAATCCTCTCTCTTTTTTCTCCTTCCTCTGCAGTATAAGAGATTGAATGATCACCGAAGTTTACCGTGAGATATAACTCCTCCTTCCTTGCTGAGGCTGTGTCATTTAGATAACGGAGGATTGAGGCAAACCTTTTTACCTCGGTCCTTGTATCATGAGATTCAATCCCTGTGAACGAAGGAACTGTGATGGCAAGAAACAATAAAATGATGAATATCACCACGATCAATTCAATAAGGGTAAACCCCTCTTTACTGGATGTTCCAGTTTGAGATGTCCGCATCCTTTCCTTCTCCACCCTCTCTGCCATCAGCACCATAGCTGATAATATCGAAATCGCCATGAAGGCCAGGACACACGTAAACATAAGGATTTCCCCATGGGTCAAGGGGGATCTTTTTCTGTTCCAGATAACCACCCTCCCTATAGTTCTGAGGGATCCTGCCAGTGGTTGGTTTTTCTATCAATGCCTCAAGACCCTGTTGGGTGTCAGGATAGAAACCATTGTCCATCTTGAAGAGCTTTAAGGCTGTCTCGAAGTTTCTTATCTGAACCTTTGCCTCTGCTATCCTGGCATCATCGGTCCTCCCTATTATCTTGGGTGCAACTATGGCAACAAGGATGCTCAAGATAAAAAGGACAACCAGGACCTCCAGAAGGGTAAAGCCCCTTAAACCTTGAACCCTGAACCTTGAATAAATCATCTTACTCCTCACTATATCTTAATCAACTGATTTAATTGTAACATTGGTATCAATATCGCTGCCACTATTAAACCAACCACAAGACCCATGCCAAGTATGATTGAAGGTTCCAGGATAGATACCATCCTATTTATCCCCCTTCTAAACTCCTCCTCATAGGAATCTGCAGCCCTTTTAAATGCCTCTCCGAGCCTTCCGCTCCTCTCGCCTGTTGCTACGAGTTGAAGGAATACAGGAGAAAAACCTTCAAGGGAACTGGAAAGCCCTTGTCCTTCTGCAACCCTCTGACGGGCTGTTCTTATAAGAAAGGCCAGATGACTGTTGCCTGTCACGCCTGAAGCGATCTCAAGGGATTTTAACAACGGTAGCCCTCCCTCAATGAGAAGGGACATTATCCTTGCAAAACGGCTGTAGTACAGACTCTTGATGATATTTAACGGAAGAACAAAAAGTAGCCTGTCTATGAGTGATCTCCTTTTCTTTATAAGCCACCTGATACTTAGGGCACCAGCTATAAAAATAATCAGGAGTACCCACCAGTAATCGATAAAGAGATTACTGATAAAGATCAACATCCTCGTCAGCAAAGGTAAGACAGCATTCGTATCTTTGAATATCTTCACTATCTTCGGGATTACAAAGGTAAAGAGAAAAGAAAGGACGATGAAACTAACACCGATCATTATAAAGGGATATATCATGGCAGAACGTATCCTGGACTTTATCTCTTCAGTTTTATCGAGAAAATCAGCAAGCATGATTAATACCCTATCAAGGGTTCCGCTTTCCTCCCCTGCCATGACCATCTGAATATAGAACTCTGGAAAGATATCATCAAAATCCTCCAGGGCCTTATTGAGAGAGGCACCCGAGGTAACCCTCTCCTTTATTGCCATCAGGAGGGCCTTAAAATATCCCCTCTCCACCCTTGATATAGACTCAAGGGCATCAACAAGAGAAACACCAGCAGACAGTAGAATCGAGAGTTGTCTCGTCATATTTGTTAGAAATGAAGGTTTTGACTCAATGAGCCTTTGATATAAAGAAGGTGAAAGATCATCAGACCTTTTGACCTCTGAGGGGAATATCCCCTTTTCCTTAATCCTCAGTATCGCCTCATTAGGACCTGATGATTCAATAATCCCCTTAACAGTTCTGCCTTCCCTGTCATAACCTCTGTAGCTAAAAACAGGCATAACCTTTATGGCCGGGCTGGAATGTCAAAAGAATCATTCATGATGTTATGCATGGATAACCCTCAGGACTTCCTCGATCGTGGTTATTCCCCTTGCAACCTTTGATAGGCCATCCATATAAAGGGTCTTCATGCCCCTTGATACGGCATATTCATTTATAGTCCTGGAATCGGTGCGAGAAACGATCATCCTTCTTATGTCAGCCTCAATAACAAGTAGTTCGAATATACCTGTTCTTCCAGCATAGCCGCTGTTATGGCACCTACTACAGCCTTTTCCTCTGTACAGGAATTCAAGTCCATTAAATGCTTGAAATAGTCTGGCCTCTTCGTCTAAAGGCTTATACCCCTCCTTACAATAAGGGCATATTACCCTGACAAGCCTCTGTGCCAGGGCCCCTGTAAGGGATGATGCTACAAGATAAGGCTCAATTCCCATATCGAGGAGCCTCGTCAATGAGGAGGCCGCATCATTGGTATGCAATGTACTTAAAACAAGGTGTCCTGTGAGGGATGCCTGAATAGCTATCTCAGCAGTCTCCCTGTCCCTTATCTCACCAACCATTATTATATCAGGGTCTTGCCTCAGTATTGATCTCAACCCTGAAGCAAAACTCAGCCCTATCCTTGGGTTTACCTGTATCTGGCCGATACCCATCAATTGATACTCTACAGGGTCTTCCACGGTGATTATATTCTTTTCAGCCCTGTTCAGACTATTAAGGGCTGCATAAAGGGTCGTGGTCTTTCCGCTGCCCGTAGGTCCTGTCACAAGGATGATACCATTTGTGCGATTCAAGAGCTGTTTGAATTCCTCTTCATTCTGGTCTCCAAGGCCAAGTTCACCCAATCCAAGGAGGCCATGCCTTCTATCAAGGAGCCTGAGGACAGCCCTTTCTCCATGGGTAGTCGGGACTATCGATACTCGTATATCTATATCCTTTCCGCCTATTAAGACCCTGATGCGACCATCCTGGGGTAGCCTCTTCTCAGCTATGTCAAGATTTGCCATTATCTTCACCCTGCTTATGAGGGCATCCTGAATGATCTTTGGTGGAGAAAGCACCTTTCTGAGTATTCCATCCACCCTTATTCTCACATCTATCTCCTTCTCGTAGGGCTCTATATGGATATCGCTGGCCTTTTCCTTGACAGCCTCTTGCAGTAAGGCATTAAGGAGCCTGATAATGGGTGCCTCATCAGTCAGATCGAGGAGGTCCTTTGGTGACTCAAACTCCGTTGCAACTGCAGAGAGATCATCACCAGTAATATTCTCCATAACCTCCTCTGCGGTGCCTATCTGACCATAAAACCGATTTATTGCATCTATAACCATCCCCTGATCGGTTCTCAAGGATAACGGCCTCAGGCCAAAGTGTCTGGCAAGATCAAGGAGGGCAAGGTCTGATCTGTTATCCACTGTAGCAGCGACAATAAAGCCACCATCCCTCTTTAAAGGCAAAAGGAGGTTATTCTTTAGGAATTGAAGGGGCACCTCCCTTAAAATAGATACATCCACATCCTCATCCCTGATCTCCTTGAGTTGTTGATTCAGGGTATTCACTGTCCCCTCTTCCTTAAGATATAATTCGGTTCAGCATAACTCACCTCGGGCAACCTGGATAGCCTCTTTATAGCATCCATCACATCGTCGCCCTCTTTTAATCTTATGTGATATATCCCTGTGCTATCGATTATCCTCAGCAGGGTTGCCTTTTCATTGCTAATTATCTCCCTCGCCCTCTCATCAGAGACCCCTTCCTTGAACTTAACGAGGACCTCTCCCTCCACATATTGGGCCTCATTTATGGCCATCTCCTTCTTTTTATCCTTTGTTATCTCCGAGAGTCTCTCAGAATCCTTAACAATATGGGGCGTCAAAAAAACAAGGAGATTGGTCTTCTTCTTTGATGTACTCTTATGCTTGAAGAACCATCCGAGCAAAGGTATATCACTAAGGACCGGAACCTTTGTGAGATTCTCTTCGTCCCTCTCTTGCATGAGACCACCGATGACAACAGTCTCCCTGTCCTTTACAACTACCGATGTCCTCGTTGACCTCTTTGTTGTGGTTGGACCGATATTAATCAGTATATTCTCTGACTCCTGTTTAAGGGATGATATCTCCTGGTATATATCGAGCTTCACATAGTCTCCCTCTGTTATCTGGGGAGTGATCTTCAATGTTATGCCCACGTCCTTCCTTTCGATTGAACTCAGAACAGTCCCTGTTGTTGTAAGGTCCCTCTCCCTCTTGGATATGAAGGGTACATTTTCTCCGACCACAATCTCAGCCTCCTTATTGTCAGAGGTGAGTATCTGAGGCGTTGAAAGCACATTCACAGCATCCTTAAACTCATTAAGGCTAAAAAGGGCTGCGAATCCAGGGATGGTCAGTTCTGTCACAGTTGGGTTTCCATTCTGGTCAGTAGTTATAACAGGTACCTTCAAAAAATTGCCCATACCACCAAGGGTGACGCCCTCAAGTCCATATATGACAGACTGAATAGCAGAGGGATCAAGGGTGCCAAAACCACCTATTGCTATTGGTTCGCCCTGGCTTCTGGCCATAAATCTCCATTTCGAGCCCAGTTCTCTGAGTTTGTCCATTGAGGCCTCAACTATCATGGCCTCCACATAGACCTGTCTTCTCCTCCTGTCAAGCTGTTTTATGACCTGTAAGAGATTCTGATAATCAGAGGGAGAGGCTACAATTATAAGGGCATTTGTTGCCTTATCAGCAGTGATATTTATTGCTCCTGCAGCTTCAAAGGGGGTCACGGGAGGTGATCCTGGGGTTGCCGTCGTCTGTCTCTGTGTCTGGGTTGCCTTTATTACATTCTCAAGGGATTTGGCCAACTCTGTAGCATCCGCATTCTCAAGGAAATATACATTTATCCTCCCCTGTGCCTCTGGAGAAGGCACATCAAGAAGAGCGATCAGGGATTTCATCGTCTCCCTCATACCCTTATCCCCGAAGAGTATGACCGCATTAAGCCTTGTATCAGCTACGACCTTTGACTCATCCACTGGAACCTGAGGAGAAGCCTTTTTCCTTGCCATCCCTTCATTTATAATCCTTGCTATAGAATCAGCACTACCATGCTTGAGATACACGATCTCTGGCAATCCAATCATTGAGGGCTGATCAATTGTGCTGACAACATTAAGTATCTTCTCGATATTCAAACCTGAGTCAACAACGAGAAGGAGATTTCCTGGTCCAAAGGCAGAGGAATAGCCATCCCGAGACACAAGGGGTTGAATAAACTTGATGGCTTCATCAGAGGATATGTGCTTAAGTGGAATAAGTCTGACAATATAGTTCTCCTTTACAGGTTCCCTGTCTTTTGCAATCTCTATCCCCCTCTGGCGTGCCTCAGAAGACGGGATTATCTTAAAGGCATCAATGCCTGATGGGACTATTGTAAACCCCTTCAATTCCAGGACCGAGAGAAAGAGGTTATAGGCATCACTGATGCTGATCTTTGATGGTGCTATGATCGTAACCTTTCCCTTAACCCTCTCATCAAAGATAAAGTTCTTCTTTGTTATCTCAGATATGAATTTTGTTATAACAGGGA
>JBBIPQ010000056.1:0-11235 GCA_037442785.1 Nitrospirota bacterium | reverse complement strand
TGTACAAAAAAAAGTGGGGAAATTATTTTAACAGGCATAAGACCAAAAAAACAAAAAGAGACGGTCTTATGCCCATTTAACATTTATATTGGAGAGATTTGTTACAGGATGTAAATTTAGGAGAAGGGGATGATTGTAACAAAGAAGAGGGATTTCCAGGAACTGATGGAAAACATAAAGGAATACAGGAGTTTCTTCCTTATTGGCTGTTCTGAATGTGCAAGCCTCTGTGGCACTGGTGGCGAGCCTGAGGTAAAGGCCATGAAAGGGGCACTCGATGCAGAGGGTAAGGTCGTCACAGGCGGCATTGTGGCAAAAACAGGATGTCAGGTCCTTGGAACAAAGACTGAATTGAAGAAATATAGGGAGGAACTGGATAAGTCAGATTGCATACTGGTAATGTCCTGTGGTGCTGGAACTCAGGCTGCTGTCGAGATCTTTGAGGATAAGCCGGTATTCCCAACCAATGACAGCATGTTTCTTGGAAATATGACAAGGTATCAGATGTTTGATGAGAGGTGCTCCCTCTGCGGAAGGTGCATACTCGATAAGACAGGGGGTATATGCCCGATAACGGCATGTCCGAAGGGTCTTCTGAACGGCCCATGCGGTGGTTGCAAGGATGGTCACTGCGAGGTGAGTCCTGACATAAAGTGTGCATGGGTACGGATCTATGAGAGGATGAAGAGGCTCGATAAACTGGAAGAATTCTGCAATACGATCATTGAGGCAAAGGACTGGTCAACAAGCCAGAAACCAAGAACTCTATACACGAGGGAAGAAAAGAAGAAGTGAGTTTCAGAGAGGCTTTAGAATCAGGAAAGTTTGTGGTTACTGCTGAGGTGGGTCCACCAAAGGGAACGGATATTAAGGAGATGATCCATCATCTGGAACTCCTTAAAGGAAAGGTTGATGCAGTTAATGTCACGGATAATCAGTCTGCTGTAATGAGGATATGTTCTTTATCGGTCTGCAAGATCGCCCTCGATCATGGCCTTGAGCCGATACTGCAGATGACCTGTCGGGATAGAAACAGGATAGCCCTTCAGTCAGACCTCCTTGGTGCAAATGTGCTCGGCATAAAGAATGTCCTCTGCATGACAGGGGATCATGTCTCGGCTGGAGACCATAAGGGCGCAAAACCTGTCTATGATGTTGAATCGGTGCAGCTATTGAGGATCGTTGATTCCCTCAATAATGGCAGGGATATGTCAGGCAATGAACTCAAGGGTGCCACTGATTTATTTCAGGGTGCTGTTGTTACACCTGAGGCAAACCCGATCGAACCACAGTTGATAAAGTTCCAAAAGAAGGTTAAGGCTGGTGCAAGATTCTTCCAGACCCAGGCCATATATGATATTGAAAAGTTTAAGGAGTTTATGAGGTATGCAAGGAAACATCCCGTAAAGATCCTTGCTGGCTTTGTGGTACTCAAGTCAGCGGGAATGGCTAACTTCCTGAATAACAATGTTCCAGGTATAAGGGTTCCTCAGGAACTGATAGATGAGCTTAAGGCAGCTGGAAAGGAAAAGGCCCTTGAAACAGGACTGAATATAACGGCAAGGCATATAAGACAGCTCAAGGAGGAGGGAATCTGCGACGGAGTCCACATTATGGCGATAGAGATGGAAGATAAGGTCCCTGAGATAATGGAGAGGGCCGGTCTCCTATAAACCTGAATGGATGTTCCTTTTGAAAAACTTTTTATTCTCAAGGAAAGGCTCGGTATAGATGATTCATACCTTATGGCACTTGATCCCTTCAGAGGCCTTTTTATCGAGAAAAAGGAGGATTTTGCCTCCTATCTTTATGAGTATTTCCGGGAAATACCAGAGACAAGGATATTCCTTGAACACTATGAGAGACCAGGATTCCTGAAGAAGGCATGGGCCAACTGGTTTGAGAAACTCTTCAGCAGCCCCTTTGATAGAGATTTTCTGGCATATCTGTGGGGGATTGGCAAGAGACATGTTGAGGTAAATCTTGACCAGAGATATTCGAATCTTGGTTTTTCTGTTGTCAGGCAGTATTGCTACAGCATAATAAGGGAGAATATCCAGCCTGAGAAGGCCTTTTCAATCATTGAAGTGGTTGATAGAATCATTGATTTCTGCCTCCTTGTTGAGACCAGTGCCTACATTGATATGATGTCCCGTTGTGACATCGAACTTATTAAGGGCATTGCTGACAAGATCAGAAACAGGATAACCGTCATCGGCGGTAATATAAAAAGGCTGAGCAAAAAGGCAAGTCCTGATGATCCAGCAAGACAACTGTATGAATCCCTCATCCTACAGAGCATATCCTGTGAGAATATGGTTTCAGATATAAAAAGGTTCTTTGACATTCATCAGAGAGGATCAAGGATTGAAGAATTTCCCATAGCGGACATAATAAAGGATAACCTTGATAGAGTGAGATTCAAGGATCCTGATTCAAAGACACAGATAGATGTAAATATCTCAGCAGAAGCACCCCTTGTCCTTGCAGACAGGAAAGACATATCAGAACTCTTTTATGAGGTTCTTTCAAACTCCTTTGATGCCCTTGATACACAGGACCCATATATAAGTATCTCAACCTCTGTTGACCCCTCTCTGCCAGGGAGGGTCAGGGTCGAGATATTTAATAAGGGAGTACCGCCAAGGAAGGAAGACCTGGAAAGGATTTTTACTCCCTTCTTTTCAACAAAACCCCTCGGTTCAGGTTTTGGGCTACCGATTGCACAGATGGTGGCTAAAAAGAATTACAGCAAGATCTCAATAGAACCTGTTCAGGATAAAGGCACAAAGGTTATAATTATATTACCAACTCCCTGAGGGAATCGGGATGGATAAAAAGGGACTTATTAAGGAGATTATAAGGAGGCTAAAAAGGGAATACCCCAATCCAAGGGTTGCCTTAAATTTTGGTAATCCCTTCGAATTGCTCGTTGCAACCATCCTCTCAGCCCAGACCACGGATGCCCATGTGAACAGGGTTACCAAAGAACTCTTCAAGAAATATAAGACTATCAAGGATTATGCGGATGCACCAATAGAGAAGCTCGAAAAGGATATTGCTTCTATAAATTTTTATAGAAACAAGGCAAAGAACATAAAGGCCTCAGCAAGGATGATAATAGAAAGATTCGGCTCTCAGGTGCCAAGGACAATGGATGATCTGATCAGTCTTCCAGGCGTTGCAAGAAAGACGGCAAACATAATACTATCAAATGCCTATGGGATAAATGAGGGTATCGCTGTGGATACCCATGTTAAGAGGCTTTCCCAGAGGCTTGGACTGAGCAAAAATGAAGACCCTATTAAGATAGAGAGGGATCTAATGGAGATAACCCCTCGGGATGAGTGGGGTAACCTTGCCCATCTGCTCATCTTACATGGAAGAAAGATCTGCCAGGCAAAAAAGCCAGATCACGACAACTGTGTCCTCTCAGACATCTGTCCTTCAAGGGATATCTGAGTTTTATCTCCTACTAATGCTCTGTCTTATAACCAAATACAGGAAATATCTTTGCGAATAACCAGAATAGTACAAAGGGTACAACAAAGATCGAGGCAGCCCCAAATAATCCCTCTTTAAAGGTCTCGATGTTGTGGGGTATAATTGGTATATGATAGTGCATATATCCAGCAAATGTGAGCGAAAAGGCCTGGCCTCCTATAACAACATTCCACCTCATCATGAAGACACCAAAGAGAACAAGCAATACACCTATCACAGCCCTTCTTATCGTTAAACCCGGTGCAAGAAAGAGTAAGAAGGGGATCAGATTACCCACGCCATACTGGAGTATGAATATATTTGTAAAGTCCTTTCCATAGATAACACTCCTCAGGACATCCCAGGACTTAACCGCTGTATAGCCCCTGAAGACAAGGTCAAGGAGTTCAAGACTGATAGCAAAGATCAGGAAGAAGAGGAGATAACGAGAGGTCATCTTTATCACATTAATCTCAACGCTCTTTATCTCTTCTCTGGACTGGTATATCTGATAGGGTGTCTTTTTCCTTGTAACAAGGACCTTCCTCAGTTCCATCGTGACTATGTATGTAAGGATGCAAAGGGCAATTCCAGAAACTATAGCAGACATTATGAATATAACAGGCATGAGAGGGGTCATCCAGAGGGCATTTGCCTTAACAGAGCCAAAGATAAAGCCCGCATAACCATGTAGAAAACAGGCAACCGGTATCCCGAGGCCAGCAAGTATCTTAATCGCCTTTTCATCCCTCCTGAGGGACTCCTCACTGGTATCATATACACCCAGTGTCAGGGTGCAGAATATGATAAATTTGATCCATTCTGAGAGGGTCTTATCAGGTTTGTTCTTCAGGGGAAGGGCAATGTCAACAAAGTGCTTTCTGTATAGAAACCACAGTTCTGAAGCAACGATCGCTCCATAAGAGAAAAAGACTATTCCGAAGGCTGCGATGGCTGATGTAAAATGAGGAGTCATCAAGACATGGAAACCCCTTATAGGGTGCTGTAGATGTAGTAAAATCGGCATGGGGGCTGCAAACAACAGGGCAAAGGAGAACACGAGGGCGAACCTTGCCATATCCTTTAACTGTTTCACACCAAAGACATGATAGAGTGAGGAAAGCACAAAGGCACCAGCCACAAGACCTGTCATAAAGGGATACATCACGATCTGGATGCTCCAGTATATATATTCATTCGGTGTAACAAAGAGTTCCTTCAGTGTCCATATCTCGCCATGAACTTCCATCTTATCTTACCTCCTCATCAAGGCCAATGTAATAGACCTGAGGCTTTGTGCCATACTCACTTTTAAGCACCCCTACCCTTTCGGTCTTAATGACCTTTGTAACTGGATCATTCGGATCCTTTATATTTCCTATCAATCTTGCTCCAAAGGGACAGGCCTGAACACAGGCTGTTTTCATACCCTTTGTTATCCTGTGATAGCAGAAGTTGCATTTCTCTGCTGTTTTATACACAGGGTGGAAAAACCTGACACCATAGGGACATGCCATTATACAATATCCACAACCGATACACCACTTCCTATCCACGAGGACAACCCCATCAGGCACCTGGTATGTTGCACCAACAGGGCACACCTGAACACAGGGAGGATTCTCGCATTGATTACAGAGCTTTGGCACAAAGAATGCCTTGAGGATGTCCTCATTCTTTATATCCTGGGAACCAAGGGCTCCGAGGTCGATCTTGTTTGTTATAAATCCATCCCTTGCACCCTTTGGGGTATCCGCATATAATCTGCCATCCTTTGTCCTAACATACCTCTCGACCCATGTCCTTGTGACATTTGCATCATAGGGGATCTCGTTCTCAAGTTTACATGCCTTTACGCACAGGCCACAACCAACGCATTTATAGGTATCAACAAGGAAGACCCATCTCGTATTCTTATTGTCCTTTGACGCAAATATCCTATCAGGTGATATTATCTCTATTACCCCAGCAGAAAGGGCAAGACCTGCGAGACCCTTTGCAGTCTTCTTAAGAAAATCTCTCCTCGTTATCATCTCTTTCCTCCCAGGGAAGGGCTGTGTGGATTATGGCACATAACACATTCGATACCAGGGTTATGTTTTTCTGGGTCTATGCCCCTTATGTTTGCCCTTCCACTTGTTGGATATGGTAATGGAAAATGGCATCTCAAACACTGCTCCCGGGACCTGTCTATCTTCAGTTTTGGTGGGTCCGAGGGATGATCAATGGCCGGACCATGGCAGTTTTCACATTGGATGATAGCATGGGGTGTCTTCATAATGCTATCGATCTTATCAGGATGGCAGTTCTTGCAGTATTCCTCACCCTGATACTTGACCTTAAAACCCTTCCATTCCTCGATATTACCCTCCCTGTACCATCCGTACATATACCCCCTCTCATGAACACCAAAGTCAGAAGGGACATAAAAGGCTCTGATAATAAGTATTATCACCACAATACCTATTACCACATAAAGGGGACGCCATACATGACTCTTCATATTTAGACCTCGCTCCTTCCTCCCTAATGTAATGGCTTCAAACGAGTCAAAAAGACTCGTTGGAACCTTTTAACTAATGAACCTCTTGGGATCCCTGTATTCGTGACATTTAATACAGTCCTTTTTTGCACTCTCAGGAGTCACCCTCCAGGTATGGGGTTTATGACACTCCTTGCACTGCATACCAACAACCTTGATATGCATATTATGTTTTCCTACATCTGGAATATTCCTGTGACAGTCAAGACAATGACCCCAGTCAGGTCTGACTGTCTTGTGAGGCTTATGACACTCATAGCAGTAAAACTGCATTGGTGCATCCGATGGTACATTTATCTTTATTGCCCTATTTATGGTCTCAGGGCTTGGCTGGTATCTCTTTACATCAATTGTGCCATCTGCGATCAATTCCTTCCTTACCTCCTCACCACCATGACAGAACAGACATTTCTTTCTACCGGGTCTCAGATCCTTTGTCCTGTCGGTATGGCAGTTAAGACATGCAAGCCCTTCCATTCCAGTGCCATGAACCTCTTTACCCTGATGGCATTTTACGCAGAACCTCTCCTCAGGGACAAATTTATGCACAATGTAACCATGACATTTTGAACACTCTGTCTGCTCCACAAAGACATGTTTTGCATGTAGATTTGACTTGTTTATCTTTGCAGCATTTGGGTATCTTTCATCCTTTTCCCAGTGGCACTTTACACAGTATTTCCAGGGGACTATTATCTTGCCATGTCTCTCAGGCACAGAGGTTGGCCTGAAGAGGACAAAATTTATAAGGAGTCTGTTCTGTTCTGGTATAGAGAGATGGTGGCATTCATGACAATTTATATTCTGGTGCTCGCTCTTCTGCCATGCCTCAAAGGCCGGTTTCATAAGATGGCAACTTACACAGAATTTTGGATTGTTCTGAGTGAAGTCGTAAAACTTAAAGGCAACAACACCACCACCAACCA
Organism: Nitrospirota bacterium; assembly: GCA_037442785.1. Classification (GTDB taxonomy): domain Bacteria; phylum Nitrospirota; class Thermodesulfovibrionia; order Thermodesulfovibrionales; family UBA9159; genus JBBIPQ01. The sequence goes on along the minus strand of JBBIPQ010000056.1, from coordinate 4,284 downwards.
TGATTATGAGGAGCAAGACAGCAATGATTATCTTGCCCTTAAGAGGCATTCCTTCCCTTAACCACTTTATAGGATTGATCATCTGCTAACCTCCCTTAATCTTTAATTTTATATCTCTTATATCTCATATCTTTTTAAATGCCCCGTATGCCACCCCTATCGTTTTTTCTATATCTCTTTCTGTATGGGCGAGGGATATAAAACCAGCCTCAAACTGAGAGGGTGCGATATTTATGCCGCCATCAAGCATATATCTGAAGAATCTTGAAAAACGCTCTGTATCAGAACCCTTCGCAGTCCTGTAATCGATGACCTCTCTATCTGTAAAATATGTGCAGAACATGGTTCCGGCCCTATAAAATCTCGTCTTTACACCCGCTTTCTTTGCAGCATCCTTCAGTCCCTCCTCAAGATGGGACATCTTCTCCTCAAGCCTCTCATAAGAATCTGACCTGGAGAGTATCTTCAATGTCTCTATCCCGGCAGTCATAGCAAGGGGATTTCCTGATAATGTGCCAGCCTGGTACACAGGACCCTCAGGGGCAACCATTGACATTATCTCCTTTTTGCCGCCATAGGCTCCAACTGGGAGCCCTCCACCAATAACCTTACCAAGGCAGGTCATATCAGGCCTTATGCCATAATAGGCCTGGGCACCACCATAGGATACCCTGAAGCCTGTCATAACCTCGTCAAAGATAAGTACTATACCGTGTTTTTCAGTCTCCCTTCTCAAGGTCTCAAGAAAACCTGGTCCTGGAAGGACACAGCCAATATTGCCAACTACAGGCTCAACTATCACACAGGCTATTGTCTTCCACTCCTTACGAATCAGGTTCTTAAATGCCTTGGAATCATTAAAAGGTAGGGTTATGGTGTTCCTTGCGTATGACCTTGGAACACCAGGGCTGTCAGGGACACCAAAGGTTGTGGCCCCTGATCCAGCCTTAACAAGTAATCCATCCGCATGACCATGATAACAGCCCTCGAACTTAACAACCTTATCCCTTCTTGTGAATCCCCTTGCTACCCTTATGGCACTCATCGTTGCCTCTGTGCCTGAATTGACCATCCTTATCTTCTCTATTGAGGGATAGGCAGAGATAATCATCCGTGCGAGTTCTATCTCAAGGTGTGTGGGTGCGCCATAGCTCGTGCCATTGTCAATGACCTTTTTTAAGGCCTTCGTGACCTTTGGGTGGGCATGACCAAGGATCATGGGACCCCAGGAAAGGACATAATCTATATACTCATTACCATCGACATCGTAAATCTTTGATCCCTTTGCCCTTTTTATAAAGGGAGGATTACCGCCAACAGCATTGAATGCCCTGACAGGGCTATTAACCCCACCAGGGATAATCGCCAGGGCCTCTTCGAAGAGTTTCTTTGATCTTGACCTTCGCATCTAATAAATTAAAATAAAACTTTAAAAAATCTGAGGATATTATCATATTCATTGAAAAAAAGTCAAATCTGCCTCAGATATCGGCCTGTATAGGACATCTCTGCCCTTATTATATCCTCTGGGGTTCCTTCAAATATGATTTCACCACCCTTATCACCTCCCTCTGGACCAAGGTCTATTATCCAGTCAGAGGCATTAATCACATCAAGGTTATGCTCTATCACTATAACGGTGCTGCCTGAATCAACAAGTCTTCTAAGTATGTTGAGCAGAAGTGTTACATCCTTGAAATGTAGCCCTACTGTAGGTTCATCAAGGATATAAAGTATTCCCCTTCTTCTCCCAAAGGAGAGTTCAGAACATATCTTTAATCTCTGGGCCTCTCCACCAGAGAGGGTTGTTGCAGACTGCCCGAGTCTTAGATAGCCAAGACCAATCTCATTCAGGACAGATAGCCTGTCAGTTATAGCAGGATATTCATGGAATAGATCAATAGCCTCCTCAACGGTCATATTGAGAACGTCACTGATGTTTCTGCCCCTGAAGGTCACCTTAAGGACATCCGGGTTATATCTCTTGCCATTACATTCCTCACATCTAACATAAATGTCCTCAAAGAAATACATCTCAAGCTTCTCATATCCCTCACCCTTGCATCTCTCACATCTTCCACCCTTTGTGTTGAAGGAAAAGTGGCCAGGCCCAAAACCATATGCCCTTGCCTCAGGCTGCTCAGCATAAAGTCTTCTAATAGGATCAAAAACCTTAAGATATGTAACAGGATTGGATCTCGGAGACCTTCCTATAGGGGTCTGGTCAATGAGTCTCAATCCCTTAATCAGATTGATACCTTCAATATAATCGAAAGGTAAGGGCTTTTCCATTCCAATAGCAAAGTGTCTTGCCAGCGCCCTGTAGAGCGTTTCTACAATGAGGCTGCTCTTACCCGAACCTGATACGCCTGTAACCGCTATAAGTCTATTAAGGGGTATCCTTAAATCAACATTCTTGAGATTATTCCCCTTTGCACCGTGAAGAACAATATACTGCACTGGTTCCCTTTTTTCAATTACAGAAAGACAACCCTTTCTCTTAACCTCTATGCGGTCAAGCCCTTTTATGTACCTCGATGTAACTGTATCGGTCTTTAAGAATTCCTCCTTTGTACCTGAAAATACTATATTTCCCCCTCTGTCTCCTCCACCCGGGCCGAGCTCGATTATCCAGTCTGCCGACTCTATAATCTTCCTGTCATGTTCAACGACGATTATGGTGTTACCAATTCCTGATAGTTCTGCCATGATCCTTGATATCCTTTCCGTATCTCTGGCATGAAGCCCTACAGTCGGCTCATCCAGGACATAAAGGGTTCCGGTTAGATAAGAGGCGATCTGATTGGATAGATTCACCCTCTGGTATTCTCCTCCAGATAGGGTCCTTCCCTGTCTGCTCAGGGTAAGATAATCTAGGCCCACCCTTTCAAGGAATCTCAGTTTCATTTCTATCTGCCTCAATACATCCTTTACCATCTCCATCCTGAAGGATGAGAGATCAAGATCCCTGAAGAATCCTGATAGATTCGAGACAGAAAACTCACAGAGTTCGGCTATATCAAGGCCGTTTATCTTATAAACGAGGGCATTTCTATGGAGCCTCTTACCCTTACAGGCTGGGCATACCTTTGCACTCCTGTATCTACTCAAAAATACCCTCACATGGAGCTTGTACCTCTTTCCCTCCAGTTCCTCAAAGAAATCCTTAACTCCGTAGAACCCACTATCACCGTTAAAGATCCTTTTTCTATCCTCCTCTGAAAGCTCCCTGTAAGGTCTTTTTACATCTATGCCTGTCCTTTTTGCACCCTCAATCATCTGCCTCTTCCACCATCTATAGGATGGCTTTTCCCATGGTTCTATTGCCCCCTCTGAGAGAGATAGATACTTATCCGGTACAACAAGGTCTTCATCATAGACCAGAACATTGCCAAAACCCTTGCATTCTGGACATGCCCCAACAGGATGGTTAAAGGAAAAAAGTAATGGTGACGGTTCAGGCACTTCTATATTACAATCATCACAGGCATTCTGAGAGGAAAATTTGAGCATCCTCTCATCATCAACCAAGAATATCTTTAGCCTCTCACCGCCCTCCCTCCAGGCCATCTCGATACTGTCAGATAGCCTTGCCTCATCCCTGATGATCAGGCGATCGAGCACGATATTAAGTCTTGCTGGTATATCCTTTAATTCACTCAGATCCACCACATCAGGATTCCCAGAAGACCCTCGACCCTGTGGGGTACCCACTTCCTTATCTACCAGAACCCTGTAAAATCCCCTTTTTCTCAGGGAGTCCGGGGCTTCATCCGTCTCAAATAAAACAAGGGCCTTTTTGCCACGACATCCTTCTATAAGAAATTCATATATCTGGGATGGGTCCCACTTCCTGATCTCTTTACCACAGTTCGGACAGAAAGGGGTTGAGACCTTTGAGTAAAGCAGCCTCAGAAAATCGTATATCTCTGTGAGCGTCCCGACGGTTGATCTTGATCCCCTAACAGGATTCCTCTGCTCAAGGGCTATGGCGGGCCTGATATTATAGATTGCGTCAACATCAGGTCTATCGAGCTTTTCTATGAATAGTCTGGCGTACGTGGATATAGATTCAATAAATCTCCACTGACCTTCTGCAAATATGGTATCAAAGGCAAGGGATGATTTTCCTGAGCCTGAGACACCGGTTACTGCAATGACCTTATCGTGGGGTATCCTGATACTTATATTCTTGAGGTTGTTCTGCCTCGCCCCCTCAATTATCAACTCCCTGACGGACATCTAAATATTCTAACTCAGGATAGAGAAGTAGAGCAACAGCCC
>JBBIPQ010000055.1:0-11502 GCA_037442785.1 Nitrospirota bacterium | reverse complement strand
CCAAAACCCATGAGGAGACCACCGCCAAAAACTGTCATAAGCTCATTAGCCCCTGGTGCCTTTAATTTGAACTCTCCAAGTCCCTTTGCACTCAGGTATGCCCCAAGGGGAACCCCTATTATATAAAGGGCACTCCATGTGGCAGTGAATATACCCCAGAAATCAAACATAGGATCAGACGGAGCCTGACTGTTTTTAGTAATAATAGCAAGAAAGAAGTCTGAGGTTGGCCCTGTAAAGGATAAACCCCTTGCCTGTCCACCAAAATAAACCGATGCCCACCATGCAAGTATCATGACTAATCCCATGAGTAATCCTGTTAATGACCAGGAATAACCCTTTGCCGGACCCTTTCCAAAAGGCTTACCCTTCAAAACCACTATTGCAATGATAACGGACACCACAGCAATAACAATCCACTTAACTCCATCCCCACCGAATAGGTCCCATAAAGCGGGATTCAAGTTTCCACCAATCTCAACCCTGAAACTCCTGAGAAATTTGTAGACTGGGCTCAAGACTCCCTTTGTAGTTGTTAATATTCCGATAACAAATCCGAGTGTGGCAAAAAGGGCTGCTACGAGACCTTCTCCGATCCTGTAGAGGACACCACTACCACATCCTCCTGCAAGCACAATCCCCATTCCAAAGAGATACCCACCGATGATGTTTCCTACCGGAGCAAAGACCTGTCTCCTCAGGCCATCACCCATAAAACCCAAGTCTTCTAAGAGGTTTGCTCCGAGTATCGCTATCATCAGGGCAAGTAAATAGGTTCTGAACAGGGTATAATCATTAATGAAGATGATATCTCGAAAGGCTGAATTTGAGCAGTAACGACCTCGCTGGAGCACAAAACCAAAGGCGATGCCAACCAGGATACCGCTAAGCAAGATCATAATATTACCAGGCTGGACTTCTTCCATAAACCCCCCTACAATATTTGATTTATGAGGCCACCTCCCTCAAGGCCTCTAAGGAGCCAAGGGCTCCTATAAATCTAAGTTCCAGCAAGTTTTTTTGATTTGCTGGAAGCTTTATGGATAGGCAAGTTTCCTGTATTATACAAAAAAAATTATCCTATGGAAATAAATTAGCTAAATCAGTAAATAAGGAATTCTTATGAATTATCTGCCTGTGCCTGACCTTATAAAATCGAGATATCTTAAGAATACCTCCGTATCCACCGCATCCATAAAACATAACCTCTTCCCTGAAGGGTCCTTCAAGATCCTTCCATCGGGGTCAAGAAAGAGCAGAAGACAGTCATTCTTGAAATCATATTCCTCACCAAGCCTTTTTTCCTCTGCAGTAAGTTCCTTAGCAAGGTCGATCAATACAGGGATAAAATCCTTATTTATCTTATCTGCTATCTCTTTCTTGCTATATACATTCTTCTGCATCGCCTCACACCTCGGACATCCTTGAGCAACAGCAAAATCAACGATCATGGGTTTTCTCTCTATCCTTGCCTTTTCCTTTGCCTCTTTCAGGGAATACCATTTTATAAGACCATCGTACTCCTTCTCTGAAGCAAAGGAGTAAGGGCATATGAAAAGGATACCTATTATAATCCATAAGCTCTTCATACCATTACCTCCCCTTTTTCTTTTATTATCTCATAAACAGTCTCTGCCTTCAACCCAGTCATACACCTCATGTCATGGCATATCCTTTTCCTGCAAGGGGAACATGGAACATTACTCCTTATGATCGTATGCCCTTTTCCATAAGGTCCTGTCTTTAGAGGGTCTGTTGGGCCAAAGATAGCAAATACAGGAATTCCCACTGCGGAGGCAATATGCATGGGGCCTGAGTCATTACATAGCATGAACTTGGCACCCCTAACCACATATATAAGTTCCTTAAGACCTGTCTTCCCTGCAATTGAAACAGCCCTGCCCTTTGAGGCCATGACTACCCTCTCAGCAATAGGAATATCCTGGCTTCCACCAATAACTATCGATCTTAATGGCAACATTGAGGCAACCTCACCAAACCCCTCAGGAGACCACATCTTTGATAACCACCTTGCTCCAGGGGCTATCACCGCATATCCTTCCCCAAGAAGCTCATACACACCCTCAAGTCTTAGATCCTTTAATTCTGGAAATGGAAATAGTATGTCATTGCCTCTGAGACCAAGAAAATCTGAGACAGCCAGATACCTGTCAACAGCATGGATATCCTTTTGAACATTAACTGTATGGGTATAGAAGAATCCAGCCCCTTCCCTCGCCCCTGAAAGGCCTATCCTCATCCTTGAACCTGTTGCCTTTGCAATGATGCCGCTCCTCAAAAGACCCTGCAGATCTATGACAAGATCATAACTTTCAGCCCGCAAATCCCTAAACAATCTCTTTAACTCTTCAAATGTAACTCCCAGTCTATTAATATTTTTCCAATCATCCTTATTGATAACCCACAGTTTCTCTATCAGAGGATGATCCTCAAGGATATCCTTGAATTGCCTTGCTATAACCCAATGGACAGAGCAATCGAGGGAGTTCTTTATCCTGTAAAGAAGTGGTAGGCTATGGACTATATCACCAAGGGAACTCGGTTTTATTATAAGGATCTTCTTTATCTTCATGTTTTCATCTCAAGTATCCCTGATGATGAAATCCACTGCCTCCCTCAGGTTATCAACAACCCTTAAGGCATTGACGGATCTCTGTTCCTTGCCAGTTTTAACAAGTATACCCTTTGCCCCTGCCGCCCTTGCAAGCAACATGTCCTCATCTTTATCGCCAATGACATAGGATCCTCTTAGGTCTATCTTATGCCTTACCCTTGCCTTATGAATCATGCCTAATTCTGGTTTCCTGCATGAGCAATGCTCATCAGGATGATGGGGGCAGTAAAGGAAATCGTCGAATCCATACTGTTCAACAAAGAACCTGTTTACCTTCCTTACAAAATCCTCCTCAATAAGACCCCTGCCAATACCTGACTGATTGCTGATACCAATTAACAGAAAACCCTTATCCTTCAGTAACTTAATACTATCAATATCGTCAAAAACCCTGAAATCCTCCCACCTTTTCAGATAATTCACATCTTCACAGAGCGTTCCATCCCTATCAAAAAATACTGCCCTTCTTAAAGGGAAAAAATCCTTAAGGGCAAGATACACATCATCAGAATTTATCCCGTACATGCAGATCATATCCTTATCACAGGTCCTCTTAAAACAAGGGCTACAGTCCACCTCTGCCTTAATAACCTTTGCGCCCTCACCCACAGGTCCTGTCAATTCAGGGGCAGTGGAGCCAAATAGTGCAACAAGAGGGGTTCCCACAGCATAGGCAACATGCATAGGACCAGAATCATTGGAAAGATAGATATCACATTCCGAGACAAGGGCGATCAGTTCCCTGAGGCCTGTCTTTCCTGCAAGGTCTATCACATGACCAGACGATCTGAACTCAGGGTCAACAGCCTTAATAATCTCATCAGAAATAGGTCTCTCTGTCTCACTGCCAGTTATTACTACACTCCCTCCTGTCTCCTTAATAAACCAATCAGCTACCTCCGCAAACCTATCAGGAAACCACCTCTTTGCTGAGCCGTATGTTGCACCAGGGTTTATCCCGAGGATCGGCCTCTTCAACCCCCCAAGCCTTTCCCTTGTAACAAGCCTCTCCTCAAGGGTCAGGAATATGTAAGGTAAATAGTGATCAGTAATACCTTCGCCAGTGACATATCTGACGAGATTTAGATAATACTCAATATGATGGAGCCTCCTGTCATCATGGTTAAAGGGGACCGGCCTTGTCAGGAGAAATCCCCTTGCATCCCTGCTATAACCAATCCTCTCAGGAATCCTGGCCAGAAAGGATATAAAGGCAGCATCAAAGGCATTCTGAAAGAGGAAGGCCTTTGAAAAGTGCCTGTGCCTGAGTTCTGAGGCAAACCTTAACCTTCCAGAGAGACTCCTGTGGAAATCTTCATAAAGGATAAGCTCATCAATATCAGGGTTTCCCTCAAATACAGCCCTGACAGATGGTCTAAGTAAGAGAGTGATCCTTGAGTTACTAAATGCCCTTCTTATCAATCTTATAGAAGGAATGGTCATTACAGCATCGCCAATCCAGTTTACAGACCTTATAAGTATATTCTCAGCCATCTATACTCCGCTCCCCTCATACCTCACGATAATAGGTCCGTAGCCCTCCCTTGCCATATCCCCGGCCACTGCAAAGGCATCCTCCTTCTTAACAAACCTTCCCACCCTAACCCGATAATAAGTAACATCCTCTAATATTATCTGTACTATATAAACATCCCTGTATCTCAACTCAAGGGCCTTTTTTAATCTAATTGCATTATCCACCTCCCGAAAAGAGCCGACCTGAATCGTAAAGGGTCCTTCCGAGGCAGAATACCTCACATCCCTTATATAACTACTATCACGACCTATATATTCTATCCTTACAGGCATGGTTCCAGGCCCGATAAGCCCGATCTCCCTTGCAGCTGCATAGGAGAGGTCTATATCCCTTCCTGAGACAAAGGGACCCCTATCATTCACAATGCACTTGACAGACCTCCCGTTTGAGATATTGATGACCCTGAGGAGGGAGCCAAATGGGTATTCCCTGTGGGCACAGGTAAATCTATTCATATCGAACCTATCTCCTGAGGCGGTTGGTCTGCCATTAAAATCAGGGCCGTACCAAGATGCAACAACCATCCCTGAACCTGTTTCATACCTTGATGTTGAACATGAAAGGATAAGCAAAAAAGAGAGATATAATAAAGGCAGTAACCTGATCTTCATCCTAATTAAGAACAAAGATCAAAGAATACACCTTCACCTATTGCCTCAGAGTATATACCTACTGAGGTCCTCATCCCTTGCTATCTCGGATAGTTTTGTTCGGACATATTCCCTGTCGATAACGAGCCTTCCGTTCTTCCTCTCCGGTGCCTCAAAGGATATGTCCTCAAGGAGTTTCTCAAGGACTGTATGGAGCCTTCTTGCCCCTATATTTTCTGTCTTCTCATTTACCTCTGCTGCTATGGTGGCTATCTCCTCAATAGCATCATCAGTAAACTCCATATCAATATTCTCGGTTGAAAGAAGTGCTGTATACTGCTTTGTCAGGGCATTGTGAGGCTCCTTCAGAATCCTCACAAACTCATCCTTACCCAGTGGTTCAAGCTCAACCCTTATGGGGAATCTTCCCTGAAGCTCTGGTATCAGGTCAGAGGGCTTTGTCATATGAAAGGCACCTGCTGCTATAAATAGAATATGGTCTGTCCTTACAGGGCCATACTTCGTTGTTACAGTGCAACCCTCGACAATAGGGAGGAGGTCCCTCTGCACCCCCTCCCTTGAGACATCTGGACCATAGGAGGAACCCCTGCTTGCAATCTTATCTATCTCATCAATAAATACTATACCTGTTTGCTCAGTCCTCTCAATCGCCTCCTTAGTAACCTTATCCATATCAATCAGCTTGTTTGCCTCCTCCTGAATGAGCATATTCAATGCCTCAGGCACCCTTACCTTCTTTCTCTTAGGTTTTTCAGGAAGAAAATTACCGAGCATCTCCTTAAGGTTGATCTCAAGCTCCTCAAGACCAATATTAGATATGATTCCGAAGGGCATGGTCTTTTCCTTAACCTCAATATCAACATATCTTGAATCAAGCTTTCCCTCGTGCAGTTGCTGTCTTAACCTCTCCCTTGTCTGTCTGTATCTCTCCTTTTCCTCCTCAGCATCAGCTCCCCTTGATGTCCTTGGCTGTGGTAGAAGATAGTCTATCAACCTGTCCTCAGCAAGGGTCTTTGCCTTTTCCTGAACCTTCTCTATATGCTCGGTCTTCACCATATTTACTGATAGCTCCACAAGATCCCTTATCATGGATTCCACATCACGACCAACATATCCCACCTCAGTAAACTTTGATGCCTCTACCTTCAGAAATGGAGCATTGGCGAGTCTGGCAAGCCTCCTGGCTATCTCTGTCTTTCCAACGCCTGTGGGACCGATCATTATGATATTCTTAGGAAGAACCTCATCCCTTATATCAGGAGAAAGCCTCTGCCTCCTCCATCGATTCCTCAAGGCAATAGCAACAGCCTTTTTTGCATTGTGCTGTCCTATAATATACTTATCCAGTTCTTCTACAATCCTTCTTGGTGTTAGATTATCCATTCAACTCCTCTATAGTTATATTTTTATTCGTATATATGCATATGGACGATGCGATCTCCATAGCCTTTTCAACAATCTGCCTGGCTGAAAGATCCGTATTCTCGTAAAGGGCTTGGGCAGCAGCCTGGGCATAAGGACCTCCTGAGCCTATCGCTGCAATACCTGTCTCAGGCTCAATCACATCACCATTGCCTGAGATTATAAAGGTATGTTCAAGGTCTGCGATTATAAGAAGTGCCTCAAGCCTCCTCAATACCCTATCTGTCCTCCAGTCCTTTGCAAGTTCCACAGCAGCCCTCGTGATGTTGCCCCTGTACATCTCTATCTTTCCCTCAAACTTCTCAAAGAGCGTAAACGCATCCGCTGTAGCACCGGAAAACCCTGCTACAATCCTATCATTATACATCCGCCTTATCTTCTTGGCATTATGTTTTAGCACAGTATTACCCATCGTGACCTGCCCATCCCCTGCAATGACCACCTTTGCATTCCGCCTGACGCAAAGAATCGTTGTACCCTTAATCATCGTTTAATATATTAACCCTAATCAACCAAAATGGGCAATAGGGTACAGAAAATCTATAGAAATTTTGTTGTAATAAATGATATGATTAACGATTGTAAGATGAAAAGGATCTTGATAGGTACAAGGGGCAGTAAGCTTGCCCTCTGGCAGTCTGAATGGGTCAGCTCTGAGATAAAGAAGCTGAGGCCTGATATAGAGGTCTCTCTTGTTAAGATAAAGACGACCGGGGATAAGATACTTGATGTACCCCTTGCAAAGGTAGGCGGAAAGGGCCTTTTTGTAAAGGAGATAGAGGAGGCCCTTTTAAGAGGGGATGTTGACCTTGCAGTCCACAGTATGAAGGATGTGCCCACTGATCTTCCCTCTGGTCTTCACCTTGCTGCCATATGTAAGAGGGAGGATCCAAGCGATGCCTTTATAAGTCTTAGGCCTGGTGTTAAAGGCATTGATGACCTTCCACAGGGAGCTGTTGTCGGCACAAGCAGCCTGAGGCGTTCCTGTCAGTTGTTAAGTAGAAGGCCTGACCTCAAGATCATCCAGTTAAGGGGAAACCTTGACACGAGGCTCAGAAAACTTGACGAAGGCCATTTTGATGCAATCATCGTAGCAGCAGCGGGTGTTAAACGACTCGGCCTTGAAGAAAGGATAACGAGCATCCTTTCCCCTGAAGTGAGTCTGCCAGCGATTGGCCAGGGTGCGATAGGGATTGAATGTAGAGTTGATGATGAATTCATAAATAATCTCCTGTCTCCACTGAATGACCCTGAGACATCCCTCTGCGTGAGGGCTGAAAGGGCATTTCTCAAGATCCTCGAAGGAGGCTGTCAGGTTCCCATAGCTGCTTATGCGAGGATAGAGGGTTCTCTAATTATGGATGGTCTTGTGGGAAGCATATCTGGTGATAGACTAATAAGGGGGCACTTAGAGGGAAGCCCTGAGGAGTGTGAACTTATCGGTAGAAGTCTCGCTGAAGACATCCTTTCAAGGGGTGCTAAAGAGATCCTTGACGAGGTCTACGGAAGGGTTTGAAAAGGATATATACCCTTGGAACTGACAGAAGAACTGAAGAGGACTTCGTAGAGATACTGATTGCTTATAATATCGAGGCCCTTATAGACATAAGGAGGTTTCCAAAGAGTAAGATTCCCTTATTCACAAGAGAGAATCTGGAGGATCTCCTTAAAAAGGAGGGGATAGAGTACCATTACTTAGGTGTTGAACTTGGAGGATTCAGAAGGGGTGGCTATGAGGCCTATACATTGACAGAGGATTTCAAGAAAGGCATACAGAGGCTTGAGGAGATAGCAAAGGTTAAGACATCTGTGATAATATGTGCAGAGAGGTTTCCATGGAAGTGCCATAGAAAATGGGTTGCAAGAGAGCTCAAGAAAAGGGAATGGGAGGTTGACCACATAATAGATAAGGGTAAGATATGGATACCAAAATGAATGAGATGGAAAAGACAGAATTTCTAACAAGGGTTTCAGAGGTGATGAAGTCCGTTGTTTCTTATGAAGGCATGATGGATTCCCTCAGAAGGTCATGCCTCAGGAGTGAGGCAGAAAACCTTGAACTCCTGAATAGAGAAGAAGAAAGGGTGGACAGCCTCATTGAAAGAACTGATGGAGTCAAAGAGATTAAAGCAACTGAGGATACCTTTGATGCCCTTATACTCAGGTATCTCAGAAATACTCAATTCCTTGCAAGTATAGAGGAGGAATACATAGACATCTCAGGTCTTTATGGGGACATTGCCTTCTGGAAAAAAACCATGCTTTATAAAATCCCCTCAATCTGAAGGGCCTAACCTCTCTATCGGCACTTGTCTATCCTCTGATGACTCTTCTTCTATCTCTCTATATTCAGGAACAACGATCCCCCTTCTGACCATGATACTGTAAATCAACCTTGAACGATTCACCACATATCTCTGCTCACCTGATGGATTATACCTTCTTGGGTTTGGCAGCACCGCTGCAAGCCTTGTGGCCTCCTCAGGTGTAAGCTCTGACGCTGGTTTTCCAAAATAGTGGCGTGACGCAGCCTCAATTCCAAAGATTCCGTCACCCCACTCTATTACATTCAGATATAACTCCAGTATCCTTCTTTTGGATAGTTCCCTTTCAAGCCTCCAGGTTATAATGGCCTCGATAATCTTTCTCAGAGGGTTCTTAGATGGTGAAAGATAGAGGTTTTTTGCGAGCTGCTGGCTTATGGTGCTTCCGCCAAGTTTAAACCTCTTTTCCTTTATGTCCCTCTCAATGGCCTTCTGAATGGCCTCATAATCAAATCCCTCATGTTTCCAGAACTTATCATCCTCAGCTATAAGGACAGCCTTAATCAGGTAAGGGGAGACTTTTGATAGGGGTATCCATTGCTGTCTAATCCTGTACCTCTTCCCCTTTTCCTTTGCCTCTTTCTCACGGTATTTCATGAAGGAGGTCTTTTCAGGATTATGCTTTTTGAGTCTTGAGATATCAGGCATCAGGAGACAGGCCAGGGCAGATAAAAGAACTCCACTAACGATTATGATTACGATAAACCTTTTCACCTTATTATTTTAGAGAGCGAGAGAAATATACCTAACAGTGGCTTATATCTGTTTATGCCTTTAGACTATCTCTGTCCCTATCCCTTCCTTGGTGAATATCTCAAGGAGAAGACAGTGGGGAACCCGGCCATCTATGATATGGGTCTTTTTTACGCCCGAATCAAGGCTATTGACACATGCCTGAACCTTTGGAAGCATACCTCCAGAGATCGTCCCATCCTCAATAAGGGCCTTTATCCCCTTCCTGTTAATGCTGGATATGACAGCCTCCTTCTTATCCTTTATGCCTGGCACATCCGTAAGAAGGATTAACTTTTCTGCCTTAAGGGAGGAGGCTAATGCTGAGGCAACATAATCAGCATTTATATTGTAGGCAGAACCATCCTTTCCAATGCCTATGGGTGCTATTACAGGAATGAAACCATCCCTTTCAAGGGAATTGAGAATGCCAGGGTCAATAGATTCCACCTCGCCAACAAGCCCGATGTCAATAACCTCCTCACCAGTTGCGTGAGTCTTTTTCAACAATTTCTTCCTTGCCCTTATGAGACCTCCATCCTTTCCACTCAAACCAATGGCCCTACCCCCATGGCTATTTATAAGGGCAACGATCTCTTTATTTATCAGGCCCCCAAGGACCATCTCAACAATCTCCATCGTCTCCCTGTCAGTGATCCTCTGGCCCTGAACAAAGGAAGGCTCCTTCCCCATCCTCTTCATCATCTCACTTATCCTTGGCCCTCCCCCATGGATTATGACAGGCCTGATACCTATAAAGTTGAGTAACACCACATCCTGCGCAAAGGAGTCCTTTAACCTATCCTCGATCTGGGCAGCACCACCATATTTTATGACAAAGGTCTTTCCATAAAAATTCCTTATATAAGGCAGTGCCTCAATAAGAATATTAGCCTTCTCAATTAACCTTTTCAAATCTATCCTCCTTCAGATTCAAGGAGATTATCTCCTCTTTCTCCTCAGGCATGATCGTATATGTTTTGAGGTCATTCATCATTATATCGTAAAGATTTATGCCTCGAAACATGGAATGCAGACGATCCTTCCGTCCCTGACCCTTGCCTTTGGTTCAGCAACTTTTTCTCCACAGACCTCACACCTTATACTTGGATATATCCTTGCCTCTGCTGGGAGTTGAATCATAACCCTTGAGACCCTCATAAGTTCATCCTCAGATGCATTGAGTATAGCCTGGATCTTCTTTGCCTTTCTATTATGAACAACCTTCAATACCTCCTCTGAACGATCACCATCCATATACCTCTTCCATAGTGTTTTCTCCTCCTCTGTCTCCTCAGGTGGATTATAATCAATGGCTATCCTGACCGCCTCACCAGAGGGCCTCTTTGCAAAGGTATATACCTGCTTTCCATGATCCCTGAAGATGAGGTTACCCTTACCAAAGGTACACCCTGTCATGACCTGGATCGCATCAACAGCACAGGAATCATTCTCTACTATCGCCACGATCTCTTCGTCGCCTGATATATCTGATAGATTCATCTCCTTAATCACCCTGAGCCCCACCCTGTAACCAAGGGCAAGCCCTGGACAGGCATGTCCGTGAAACCCTGTAACGTCATCAAAGGTCCTCATTTTACACCCCCTATCTTGACCTTCCAGACTGTTGCGTCTTTTCTATCCTCAAGGATTATACCCTTTTGCTCCAGGTCCTTTCTTATGGTATCTGCTGTCTCCCAGTCCTTCCTCTGTCTTGCCTCCTGCCTCTGCCTTATCCGATCCATTATCTCATCCTCTGTTATCGGTATCCTCTTTGTCTTAAGAAGCGACCTATACCACTCGATGGGTGTCCTGTTAAAGAGATTCAATATGCCTCCTACCTCCTTGAGTAGCTCCATCGCCTTCTGTATAAGGTCCTCTGCCCTTTTACCCAATGGTCTTGTATCAAGAAATCTATTCACCTCCCTTATCAATTCAAAGACATGACCAAGGGCAGCTGCTGTATTAAAGTCGTCATCCATGGCACCCCTGAACCTCTCCATGAATCCATTGATAATACCTTCCAGATGCCCTTCCTGGGAAGACCCCTTCTCAGGCCCCTTAATCTTGAGAAACTCCTCAACCCTTATCAGGGTGCTATAGTATCTGTCCAGGGTAGCCTCTGCTTCCCTCAGAAGCTCGTCAGAAAATTCTATGGGAGATCTGTAATGGGTCAAAAGGAGAAACAGTCTGACCGCCTCAGGGTCAAACCTCTCCAGTATATCCCGTATTGTAAAAAAA
>JBBIPQ010000054.1:0-11516 GCA_037442785.1 Nitrospirota bacterium | reverse complement strand
GGAATGAAACTCAAAACAGGGCTTTTGCCTGTTTGATATATTGAAGTGGTAATGCTTTTGCGAAAAACAAGGGACAGGTCTGTCATGAGAAGGCATAAATCCACCTTCTGAGGGCTTAAAGCCGTATGATGCGAGGTGTTTATGTTTTGTAGATGTCATATCCATTTACTTATACCCCAAAAAAATCTTCCGATTTTTTGGGGACCCTGTCTTGTCTCCTCTGTTTAAACTCTCATCGTTTCTTTTTCTTGAAGATTACGAGCCGTTATTGAACAGCCTTTTTCCTCTTGATTACATTTTATCAAAGAAGTGAAAAGAAGGAAATTGGAAGAATTTCCTAAAGGGGGCAGGAATTTTTCCCTATTGATAAGGATAATAATCTCTATGATTTGTATAATCTGATCCTGAGGTTTAGATATCAGTGGATCATACTCTCTACGATCTTTAACAATTGGGGTGGTTCAAATCTTGATGTGACAGTTATTATATATTTCTCCTCTTTCCATGAAGCGATTGTACAGACATTCCCATTTTTACATGAACCTGTCAGGATTGATATGTTCCTGCCCTTGAAAGGGTAATTGATGCGGTCCATAATATTATTAATCCTGATCCCACCGTCGTATTTGAACTTCTTAGAAGCGCTCTGACAGATTACGAGGGCAGTCTCGCCACTTTTTGAGTTCTTGAATTCCATTATTATTGCTAAATAAGGTTTCCCCTGGCCGAGGATCACAGAAGGAGGCCAGAGTATTTCCTCTGGGAAAAAAGATGGAATATATATGTCTCTTATATCGAGTCTTTTTTTGACCTCTTCAATACTATTATAGCGTCTCATAAAGTCTTTCTGTATTAGAAGGGGGATATAATTCAGGATCTTTACAATGAAGATAATCGCGATGATGGATACAAAGAAACTAAATATAATTTTAAGTCTTTTCATACATCAAGTTTACATAACAAAATAATTTATTACCATTATAACCAATGAGACCAATACGAATATTTCCCACTGCCCTGGCTGTTTATTTATCCCTTTTTTGAGCCTTCTTACCCTTGTGTCTATCTGGTGAATGTGACTGTACTCTTCAAGGTTCTCCTTAAGATTGGTTAAATTTTTAATGTTCACATTAATCTCAGGAAGATCATAGCTGTAAAGCTTCTTCAGCGCCTCAGATAATGCCTCTGGGTCTTTTGTAATAGAGACAGCCATGTCATCACATATCTTTTCTTCCTCCTGGGTAATCCTTCGAAACTCGATCAAGATAAATGGATTAAAGAACATTATAACCCTCAAAATAAAAATAATCGATAATAAGGGAATCTTATTTCTCCTTATGTGCGCAAGCTCATGGGCTATCACGGATTTAAGCTGTTCTACTGTCAGAGAGTTGATGATTCCTGTTGATAGAAATATAGCGGTATTTCTTCCTGTCGTTGAATAAAGGATGAAGTCCTCATCTTTAATGATCTTTATCTCTGGCAATTCATCCTTGATTCCTTCCAATGCAATCTTAAGATGAGGGATTTCAGAATCCTGTTCTATTTCGTCAGGTGCTTCTGATTCAATGGCGTGTCTCAGGACAGGGATTAATTCCTGAAAAATAAATATAAGGGATGTCATGAAGAGAATAATGATAAATATCATGCCAAGGGGAACAGAGCCTGGCAACTCGAGATATAACCATCTTTTGCTATCAAAGAGAGAGGACTGGCGAAACATTATTGATCCCCTCTCAGGATTTATGATCTGGTAAAGGGGCATGGAGAATACAGCAGCCAGGATAATAAGGATGCGGAACCTTTGCCTCACGAACGGATCGGTGATCTTCCATATATGGATTGTTCTCTCTACGATAAGGAAGGCTATGGTTGAATGGCAAAAAGACTGAGTTATATACATACCTGGGTATGTATTAAAGATCGTTGAGATGTCCATACCTTAATCTGTACAGTTGGCGTTTTTTGTGATCAGGTCGCAATCTTATTGGCAATCTCTTTGCAGTGCCATGCAATGTTCTTTATAGCATCAAGGATATTTATATACAATGCTGATGCCTTTGGTAGACAGAGACCCTCAATAAGTCTCTCTTCATGTTGTGTGGCATAATCAGAGGCCCGCCTGACAATACCAGCCTCTGATTCTCTTATGTAGTTTCCAAGGATTGAATTAGGAGCAAGTATTAGATCGGATGCAGGCCCCATAATATCGGTAAGTCTCTGAAACAGGAAGGTTATCTCAGAGATTGCTCGATCACTGAAAAGGATGTCTTCCTTTATCTTGGTTGAGATTAATTCCGAGATCTTCTCGATATTCTCTGTTATCCTCAGAAGGCTTGTGGGTATTGTGACATAGTGTCTCATGTGGGGATTATCCCTGGCTATTGTCACAATCTGCTCTGCGATAGAGGAGGTAAGTTTTTTTAAATTATCTATCTTCTCTCGAATATTGATTAGGGGTGCGGTATTGTTATAAATAAAGGCCGTCTGGAGAGATGATAGGCATTCCTCAAGGTCTTCACCGATATCATGGAGCGCCCTTAATATCTCCTTTGTTTCTTCTTTCATGGTTGCCTCCTTTCATAATCAGTTTAAATATGGTTCAGCTGAGAAAAGCCCTGTGCTCAAATAACGATCGCCCCTGTCGGGAAAGATAACAACCACTCTTTTCCCTCTCCCAAGCCTCTCGGCTATTCTAACTGCTGCCCACATTGCGGCCCCTGATGATATCCCAGCAAGGATTCCCTCCTTTAAAGAAATCTGCCGTGTCATCTCAATTGCATCCTCGTCCGTCACAGGTATTATCTCATCATATATCTTTGTGTTCAGGACACCAGGAAAGAATCCAGCTCCGATACCTGCGATCCTGTGCTTACCAGGACTGCCTCCAGATAGTATCGCCGATCGAGCAGGTTCAACAGCTACGATCTTTATATTGGGATTCTTTTCTCTAAGTACCTCTCCCACACCCGTTATCGTTCCACCAGTTCCAACACCAGCAACAAATGCATCAGGAACTCCTGCTGATTCAATGATCTCGATAGCAGTCGTCTTTCTGTGTATCTCAGGATTGGCAGGGTTTTCAAACTGCATCGGCATAAAGTAATTAGGATTGTCCCTGTATATCTCCTCAGCCCTTTCAACAGCGCCCAGCATCCCCCTTTCTCCAGGGGTTAATATCAGTTCAGCACCATAGGCCTGTAATAATTGCCTCCTTTCGAGAGACATGGTTTCAGGCATTGTCAGAATAAGTCTGTACCCCTTTACAGCAGAGACCATGGCAAGACCAATCCCTGTGTTGCCACTGGTGGGCTCAATTATGGTGCCTCCCTGCTTAAGTTTTCCCTCTTTCTCTGCTGCCTCAATCATGGAGAGGGCTATCCTGTCTTTAACAGAGCCGCCAGGATTAAAACCTTCCAATTTTGCCCATATCTCAGCACCACCGTCGGGTGAGAGATGATTAATCCTCACTATCGGTGTGTTGCCAATAAGTTTTAGTATATCGTTATACTTCTTCATAATTACACTCAAATTATATCACAATACGAGTGGAATGGTAACTTGTTAATTGAAGGGTGGTATATGTAAGTAGGAATATCAGTTCTATTGAAAAATTGATTCAGGTATTGAACATCAAAGATTTGTGGATATCCAGAGCTGCCCTTTTGCCAGCACCCATAGCACTTATTACAGTTGCTGAACCTGTTACAACATCACCGCCTGCCCACACACGAGGCTTCCTTGTTCTTCCTGTTTCAATATTTGCTATTACCGTGCCATGCCTTGATCTTTCGAGACCCTCTGTATTAAAAAAGACAAGGGGGTTTGGATTCGTACCAAGGGCCATTATAACTGTATCAACTTCCATCTCGAACTCAGATCCCTCAATCGGAACAGGCCTTCTCCGTCCCGAACTGTCAGGCTCACAAAGCTCCATCCTGATACATCTCATTGCCCTGACATTACCGCTACCGTCCCCTATTATCTCCACAGGACTTGTTAGATAATCAAATATTATGCCCTCCTCCTCAGCGTGGATAACCTCTTCTCTCCTTGCCGGAACCTCTTCTCTCGACCTTCTATAAACGATATGAACCTCTCCATCATTGGTGCCTGATATTTTTTGGATTCTGATACTGCACCTTGCTGCATCCATTGCAACATTGCCCGCTCCTATAACTGCGACCTTCCTCCCTATCCTTACAGGGGTATCGTATTCAGGGAATAGGTAAGCCTTCATAAGGTTAACCCTTGTAAGGAACTCATTGGCAGACATGACACCGTTAAGACTTATCCCTGGTATATTCATGAACTGCGGTAGTCCAGCTCCAGTACCCAGAAATACAGCTTCGTATTCAGAAAGGAGGTCATCGAGCATTAATGTTCTGCCTATTATGTGATCAATGAGAATTTTAATGCCAAGACAGTCAACGGCATAGGTTATCTCTTCGTGAACGACCTTTTTGGGAAGGCGAAACTCAGGGATGCCATAGATTAATACTCCGCCAGGTCTATGAAGGGATTCAAAGATGGTTACCGAATGACCAAGCCTCGCGAGATCAACGGCACAGGTTAAACCAGCAGGTCCTGAACCGACTATAGCCACCCGTTTACCACTTGGTTCAGCCCTTTCCAATGGACAGGTTCGGTGTTCGAGCTCATAATCCCCTATAAACCTTTCAAGTCTTCCGATTGCCACAGGCTCTCCTCTTTTCCCGAGTAAACAACTGCCTTCGCATTGTCTCTCCTGAGGACAGACCCTTCCGCAGATGGCAGGAAGATTGTTCTTTATCTTCATTAATCTTATGGACTCTGCTATATCACCTTCCCGGAGGGCCTTAATGAACTGGGGGATAAGAACGCCCACAGGACATCCCTCAATGCACTTTGGCTCCTTGCACTGCAGGCACCTTTTAGCCTCTTTCACGGCTATCTCTTCAGAATATCCAAGGGCAACCTCATTGAAATTCCCCTTCCTGATCAGTGCATCCTGGGTGGGCATTTCGTGACGTTTTATCCTTATGCGGTTCTTCTGGTTCGATTCAGTCATCTTCAATCATTATTAAGCTTGCACTTATGTGTCCAGTGATCAATAGCCAGCCTTTCTTCTTTTTTATAGAATTGCAAACGTTTAAGCAGATTATCCCAGTCCACAGTATGGGCGTTGAATTCAGGGCCATCTACGCAGACAAACCTGGATTCATCGCCTATAATAACTCTGCAGCCTCCACACATTCCAGTCCCGTCAATCATTATTGGATTTAAACTCACAATAGTATGTATATTATAAGGTCTTGTTAAGGCTGAAACATATTTCATCATGACTGCAGGGCCTATAGCCCAAACCCTTGAAATGGTATTACTGCTATCGAGGATCTCCTTTAACGGCTCTGTAACGACTCCCTTTCTGCCGCAGGAGCCATCATCTGTACATATTATGAGTTCATCAGAGGAGTCCCTCATCTTATCTTCCCAGAATAGGAGTTCCTTGCTTCTTACCCCTATTATTGATATTACATAATTGCCTTTATCTTTTAATGCCCTAACAATTGGATAGATAGGTGCGATACCGACACCACCGCCTATACAGATCACCTTACCATAATCTTCTATCTCAGAGGGTTGACCAAGGGGGCCGGCAAAGGTGACTATTGTATCCCCTTCCCTTAATGTACCAAGATGCATGGTGGATTTTCCGACCTCTTGAAAGACTATTGTTACAGTCCCCTTTTCCCTGTCGAAATCTGCTATTGTAAGGGGTATCCTTTCGCCTTCCTCATGGATCCTGACTATAACAAATTGACCTGGCCTTGCGGCTCTTGCAACATGGGGTGCCTCTATTACCATGGATTTCAATGAGCTATTCAGTTCTTTCTTCTCGATGATCCTGTACATGGATTATTTTAACAGAAATCTTTATATATAAACCATAACCTTATAGCTGAATCTATTCCCCTGCTAAGGGTATGGGCATATTGACATATTAAAGGTATTATTAGTATCATTTAAAAACCTTATGATAATGGAAGATCACAAGCTTAAGGTATTCTGTGCCGTTGCCGAGACAAAGAGTTTCTCAAAGGCATCGGAGATAATCCATCTCACACAGCCTGCTGTTAGTCTTCAGATCCAGGCCCTAGAGGAACTCTATGAGACAAAACTCTTTGATCGTTCGTCAACTACAATAACCCTTACACCAGCTGGTGAGATCCTTTATAGATATGCAAAGGAGATACTTGCCCTTTATGCATCAGCAGCAAGAGAGATTGGTGAATTAACAGGTCTTGTAAAAGGGAGTATAAGTCTTGGCGCCAGCACAACTATAGGGAATCATGTCCTGCCAACAGTTCTTGCAGAGTTTCGAAAAAACTATCCAAAGATCAGGGTTCGTCTTTTTGTCGGCAATACAAGAAGGATCATTGAATTACTTAATGCTACGACAGTAGACCTTGGCATTGTGGAGGGGGATGTCACGAGGCAGAAGCTTAAGGTGGAGAGACTTCTTCAGGACGAGCTTGTGGTGATAGTTTCTCCTCAGCATCCCTGGGCAAAGAAGAAGGAGGTCTCGATATTTGAGGTTACAAAGGAGCCGTTTATAATGAGGGAGGAAGGATCAGGAACCAGGCAGATCATAGAAAAATACCTCAGTAAGCACGGTCTCGGGGTAAATGACCTCAAGGTCGTTATGATGCTTGGAAGTACAGAGGGTATTAAGGAGGCTGTTGAAAGCGGGATAGGTATATCGATTATATCAAGATGGGCAGCCAGGAAGGAAAACAGGTATGGAGCCTTGAAACTCCTTAGTATAAAAGAAGAGAGGCTTTATAGAGACTTTTCCCTGATTAGCCTGAAGAATGCCATTATATCTCATGCTGTTAGCGAGTTCCTTGATTATGTGAAGAGGTACCCCTTTGAGGACCTATTTGTTGCAGATTAGATCTTATCTTACTATAATGTGACCCTTCCCTTCCTTGACCTCTCCAATTATCCAGTAATCGATTCCTTTATCCTCAAAGATTCTAATCTTGTCTTTTGATACTGTAATGAGGAGCCCCCCTGATGTCTCTGGATCTGCAAGTAACAATCTCATATCCTCATCAATAGAAGAAGAAAAGGCAACCTTATTTTCAAGGAATCTGAGGTTATTATAAGCCCCCTCCGGAATAATTCCTGAAGAGATAAACTCCATTACACCCTTAAATGAGGGGATGGCCTTTGTATCTATGATAAAATCGACCTCTGAATCTCTGACCATGTTGCAGGCATGTCCTAAAAGGCCAAAACCTGTTACATCTGTTACAGAGGTGGCTGACGCCTCTAAAGCAACCTCGGATGCCTCTTTATTGAGCCTTAACATCCATCCTATTGCCTCGGATATGTCTTCCTCTGAGACCTTTCCTGCCTTGAGGGCTGTTGTGATAATCCCTATTCCTATAGGCTTGGTCAGGATGATTATATCTCCTGGTCTGGCGCCATATATTCTGAGTATTCTTTCCGGGCTTATGATGCCCGTGACTGAAAGGCCAAATTTTATCTCACTATCCTCAAAACTATGTCCTCCCATGAGGGAAACACCAGCATCAAATAGTGTATCAGTGGCTCCCCTTAGGATCTCCTTAATCACAACAGGCTCATAATCGCAGGAAGAGTATCCGAGTATTGCAAGGGCGGTAATGGGACGTCCTCCCATTGCATAGACGTCACTAAGGGAATTTACAGCGCATATCCTTCCAAAGGTATAGGGGTCATTAACAACAGGGGTTATAATATCAACAGTCTCGACAATTGCCATACCTTTATCGATGAGATAAACGCCCGCATCATCCCCTGGTCCAACAATGACCGATCTATTAGATGCCTTTTGAATTGAAGATATAATATCCTCAAGGTCCGACGGACCGAGCTTTGCTGCTCAGCCAGCAGCCTTTATCTTATCCATTAATCTGAATGACATACTTGCCCTGTTATTTGCTCTTTTTATTTATATAGATCTGTTGACCTATACTCAGTATGTTGTTTACTAACCAGTAAAGGACAAGTCCTGAGGCAAAGTTGAGGAACAGGAATGTAAAGATAACAGGCATGAACATCATTATCTTATTCTGTCTCGGATCTAATGATGAAGGGGTCATCTTCTGTTGGATAACCATTGTTATACCCATGACAATGGGAAGTATGTAATAGGGGTCTTTTACGGATAGGTCCTTTATCCAGAACATAAAGGGAGCTCCTCTTAGTTCGATTGCTATAAGGAGTACCTTGTATAGGGCAAAGAAGACAGGGATCTGTAATAATATCGGGAGGCATCCACCCATGGGATTAACCTTATACTTCTTATATATCTCCATCATCTCTTTCTGGAGCCTCTGAGGGTCATTCTTGTATTTCTCTCTCAACTCATTGATCCTTGGCTGGATCTCCTGGAGCCGCTTCATGGCCTTTTGTCCTTTATTTATTATCGGTATGAAGGGTAGTCTTGTTATTATAGTCAACAGTACAATTGCCCAACCATAGTTACCTGTGAAACTATAGAAGAACTTTAATATCCAGAATAGTGGTCTCGCCAATATCGAGAAAAATCCAAAGTCCACTATATGTTCAAGGTCTACCCTGAGTTTCTTCAGCGTATCATACTCTTTTGGTCCTGCATAAATTGAATATGTATTTACCCCGGCCTTTAATCTGATTGCGCTGACGATTAGATCTTTATCCTTCCATATCCTTGTTTCGGCTAAATTTTGTGGAGGTATGATAGAGGCAAAAAAGTATTTATCCTCCTGAGCAATCCACTTTATCTTATCACTAAATATCTTTGGTTCTTTGAGTTTCTTAGCAGTAAACTCTATCCTATCCGTATCCTTTAATAAAACAGGACCTATATGGGGTGCTGTGCTATCCTTCGGGTCATGATAGCCAAAGGATGAACCAAGGGTTACCCAGTAATCGGGTAAGCCTACAACCTCTTCAGTAACATCTATCATGTAACTATTTCCATGAAAGGTATAGGTTCTTCTTATTGTGAGCTGGGGTATAAAATATTCAAAGACTAAGGATCCCTTATCAGTTCCTTTCAATAGGAGATTATCCCCTTTAATGTTGAAATTGGGCTGCTGGGAAGATGTTACACCCTGTAAACTGCTACCTATCCCGAGGGCAGGATATGTGTCTCCATCGCTAATCAGGGATACACTTATGCCATTTTTGTCCCTATAGTTTTTCAGTCTGAACCCTTTTATTGTGCTTCCCCTGGAGGAGAGGGTTGCCTGATAAAGGTTGGTCTCGACCTTTATCTCTCTATATTCGGATGTCGCTGGAAAGGCGGCAGGTTTTTCTTCCATAGTAGCTGCCTTTCTTTCCTGAACCTCTTCCCTGGTTATCTCTTTCTTCTCTAACTGTGGCTGAGGAGGCATGAATAAGGAATAAAAATACTGGGATGCAATAAGCACCACAATAGCCAGGACTACAGCGATAAGTGTTCTTTTTTCAAGAGAATCCATATTATTTTAATTATTTTACTGGATCAAACCCACCAGGATTAAAGGGATGGCATCTCATGACCCTTCGAAAGGCGAGATAGGATCCCTTTAGAATCCCATACTTCTCTATAGCCTCAATAGAATAGGCAGAACAGGTTGGATAAAACCTGCATGTAAAGGGAAACAGCGGAGAGATGACATATCTATAGCCCTTAATAACGGATATAATTGCTTTTTTTAACATGATGCCAGTGATTGGCCAGGGCTTGCTATACAGTTAATCTCTTTCTCCCTTTAGCCCTTCTCCTACTTATAACCCGTCTGCCACCCTTTGTTGACATCCTCTCAAGGAAGCCGTGAGTCCTTTTCCTCTTTATCCTATGTGGATGATATGTTGTATATGTTCCCATTTTTCACCTCGGAAAAAAGTATACAATTTCATGTGACTCAAAGTCAACCTTCCGTCACTGGTCTAATGCAACTTCTTTACAAGACCTGGAATAGCTTAGTATAATTAATAAATGAAGAAAAAGATATTTGCTTCCCTTTTGGTCTTGCTTATCGGCTTTCTGCTCGGAGGTCTGACCTATTTCTTTATAAATAGACATCTTTCCTCCACTTATCCTGGAAGGATTCTTTCGGGGCCAAGGGTGCCAGCAGAGATAATAGAAACAAGCAGGGCATTTTCTGACATCGTCAGGGAGGTCTCGCCTGCTGTGGTTAATATATCCAGCACAAAGGTATTTAAAAGGGATGCCTATCCCTTTTCGGATGATCCATTTTTTGATCTCTTCAGGCCTTTTCATGACTTTGACCAGAAGAAATGGAAGGAACAGAGCCTTGGTTCAGGAGTGATAATATCAGAGGATGGCTATATAATAACGAATAATCATGTGGTTGAGAAATCAGAGGATATAAGAATAACCCTTTATGATAAGAGGAGTTTCAAAGGGAAGGTGGTAGGATCTGATCCAAAAACGGATATTGCGATTGTCAAGATCTCCGCACAGAAATTGCCTTATGTGAGATGGGGGGATTCGGATAGATTGAAGGTTGGTGAGTTTGTTTTAGCCATAGGCAATCCCTATGGCTTAAGCCATACCGTGACAATGGGGATAATAAGTGCTGTTGGAAGGGCAAATGTAGGTATTGCAGATTATGAAGACTTTATACAGACCGATGCTGCTATTAATCCTGGTAATTCAGGGGGTCCCCTCGTAAATATTAACGGTGAACTTATTGGTATCAATACCGCCATATTCTCAAGGAGTGGAGGTTATCAGGGCATTGGGTTTGCTGTACCGAGCAACATGGCAAAGGTTGTGATGGAACAGCTTATAAAACAGGGAAAGATCATAAGGGGATGGCTTGGTGTCATGATTCAGGAGGTCACGCCAGAGATAGCGCAAAAGTTTGGCATGAAAGACCCAAGAGGAGCCCTTGTGAGTGATGTTACAAAGGGGAGTCCTGCGGAAAAGGCAGGGATAATGAGGGGAGATATAATCATTGAATATGATGGGAAGTTGATTAGTAGTGTCAGTAATCTAAGGAATTCGGTTGCACAAACAAGGGTCGGCTCAAAGGTAGAGTTAAAGATATTCAGAAATGGTAAGGAATTTAGTCTGAATGTTGTTGTTGCTGAACTTCCAAAAGAGATGGCTATAATCTCAGAAGAACCTGAAGGCAATATCCAGAGAAATGCCTTCTCAGGTATTACTGTGTATGATCTTACGAAAGAGATAGCATTGCAACTTGGTCTAAACTCAGCAGAAAAGGGCGTTGTTGTTGTAAAGGTCGAACCTGGAAGCCCTGCTGATGAGGCAGGACTGAAGAAGGGCGATGTGATTCTGGAGATAGACAGAAAGAAGATAAATAATGTTGAAGATTTTAAAAGGATTACATCATTAGTCAAATCAAAGGAAGAAACTGTGCTTCTCTATATAAACAGGGGTGGAAACAGGCTTTTTCTGACTTTATAAAAAGGCTGTTCAATAACGGCTCGTAATCTTCAAGAAAAGAAACGATGAGGGTTTAAACAGA
>JBBIPQ010000053.1:0-11723 GCA_037442785.1 Nitrospirota bacterium | reverse complement strand
TGTTTTATGCCGACAGTAATCTGAAATTTTACATGATAAGCAATCCTTTGTGTATGGCTGATTTGATGATAATTAAAAATACATTAGATAGACGTTATAGCTGGATTTGGGTATAAGTTATAAAGGAAAAATCTATCAGTTGTTACCCACAAATGGTACAAAAACTTATGCTATTCCACCTCCAGATCATCCATGGAGGATGGGATGGAAATCAAACAATGTGACATTTCAAAGTAGTAATAAAGTGTGACTTGACTTTAGGAATGACAGGAAACAGATTGCCTTTCACTAATCGGTAACAGAGAGATATTAAGATTGAATTGGTTATAGCAAACTTACCAGAACATCGTCACAAGCTACCATCTGCCAATTTTTTGACTGAAGGGTGTTGGCTTTTTGTGTCATTCCGAGTCCATCGCAATCCTTAGGGCGACTTTTTGAGAACAAAAAATCAAGAGCAGGAATATATCAGAAGCTGGCAAGTTACTTGCTATACATATGGCATGCATAAAAGCTCCTATCATCTGATGCAACAGTTCAAAGCCTTCGCAGAGAGCCATTTTAAAGGGCAAAAGCTGAAGGTGCTTGATGTTGGCAGCTATGGAGTTAACGGCACATACAGGGAAATCTTTTCTGATCAGGAAAGATTTTCCTATCTCGGTCTTGATCTAACACCAGGACCAAATGTAGATTATGTACCCCAGGATCCTTACAAATGGGATGAATTGCCTGATGAATCCTTTGACATAATCATTTCAGGTCAGGCCTTTGAGCATATAGAGTTTCCATGGTTAACAATTCTGGAGATGAGGAGAGTTCTTAAAAAAAATGGCCTTGTCTGTATCGTTGCCCCTTCAAGGGGGCCTGAACACAGGTATCCTGTAGATTGCTGGAGATATTATCCTGATGGATTCAGAGCCCTTGCAAAATGGGCAAATCTTCAGGTCTTAGAATGCAAAACCACCTGGGGGCCATCGGGTTTTAAGGATGGGAGTGACCAGTGGGGTGATACAATATGTGTACTGTGGAAAAAGGATGACAGCGAGAACATCATTGAGCCAGTTACATATACCGGGAGATTTACAAACAAAAATAATCCCCTGAACCTTCAACAACCAGATTACTATTACTCAATTGCAAGAAAGGAAGTAGTAGATCTATTGCAACTATATGAGATCACGGCTGATCGGGTCCTTGAGATAGGATGTGCTGCTGGTGCTACTGGAAGACTTCTTAAGAAAAAGGGCCTTGTAAAGGAATATATTGGCGTTGAGATCTCAGAAGAGGCCTCGGTCCTTGCAAGGCAATACCTTGACAGGGTAATCACAGCAGATATTGAAAAGACTGATCTTGAAAAGGAGCACGGGATAGAAAAGGGTTATTTTGACCTTATCCTCTGTCTTGATGTGCTTGAACATCTATACAATCCATGGGATGTCCTCGCAGTTCTCAGGGAATATCTCAAGGATGGAGGACATCTGATCGCCTCGATCCCGAATATCCAGAACATCACGGTTATTAATAATCTCATCAATGGAAAATGGCAGTATGAGAAGGCGGGTATCCTGGATGCGACCCACCTGAGATTCTTCACTATTGAAAGTATTAAGGGTATGTTTGAAGGAGCAGGTTTGATAATCGAAAGGCTCGACCATATCCTGAATCCTCAACCGGATATGTCAAAGATAAAGGGATCTGGAAACAGCATTAACCTTGGAAGGGTCATCTTAAATAATCTTTCAAGGGATGAGGTGGAAAACCTTTTTACGTATCAGTATATTGTTACATCCAGTAAGCCCGTTTCTGTAGATGGTAATAAAACCTATCAGAAAGACCTTACCTCAATAGTCATCCTCACCTTTAATCAACTGGAGTACACAAAGAAATGTGTTGAAAGTATAAGGAGATTTACTCCGGAAGACCATGAGATCATCTTCGTTGACAATGGTTCTAAGGACGGAACCAGAGAATGGTTAAGAGAACTGGTATCCAGAAACAGTAATTATAGACTCATTGAGAACAGGGAGAATTCAGGCTTTGCAAAGGGATGTAACCAGGGTATCAGGGGATCCCGAGGAGAGTTCATACTGCTACTGAACAATGATGTTATCGTTACTGAAGGCTGGCTGAGTGGACTTCTCAGCTGTCTCAGATCTGCCCCTGATGCTGGTATTGTTGGACCCATGACTAACAATATCAGCGGATTACAGAGGATAGATGTTGACTACAAAGATGAAAGCGGCTTAAATGATTTTGCAAAGAGATTCAGGGAGACCTTTATGGGCAGAAGGATACCATTGAGGAGGGTCGTGGGATTCTGTATGCTCTTCAGAAGAGAATTAATCGATAAGATAGGTCTTCTTGACGAGAGTTTTGGGACCGGTAATTTTGAGGATGATGACCTCTGTCTGAGGGCAGAACTTGCGGGGTTCAGAAACTATGTGGCAGGGGATACCTTTATTCATCATTATGGAAGCAGAAGCTTTATCGGTAACAGGATAGACTACAATGCCACCATGGGTGGCAATAGGAAGAAATTTAATGAAAAATGGAATGCTGCCTCTGTTGATATGGGATCGGCAGAAGGCAAGAGTCTCCTCTCTCTAAGGATCATTGAAAGGGCTGAGGATCTTTACCAGAGGGGAAGATTTGAGGATGCCCTTAAGGCATTGATTGCTGGTCTCAAAAGACAGCCTGACAACAGGAGGATCCTCTATAGCCTCACTGACAAACTGATAGAGCTCAAACAGTATGAGCAATGTCTTGATATCATCAATGAATTTCAACGGGATGATCTAAGGCTATCTATATTAAAAGGGTACTGCTATGAAGGTCTTGGTAGGTTAGATGATGCAGAAAGGATTGCTGATGAGGCACTTGTAAAAGAACCGAATGATCCCCTCGCCCTGAACCTCAAAGGCATAATCTATCATAGGAAGGGAGAGGTTGTTATGTCCCGTGAGTATTTCCTGAAGGCATCCAGTGCAGATCAGGGATACGGAGAACCCAGGACAAACCTTGGGGTTATTGAATGGGCATCCGGAAATCATTCGCTGGCAATTGAGCTTCTTGAAAGGGGTTTCAAACTCAGTCCAAACACATCAGACATAGCCTCTCTCTACCATTCAGCAATCTCTCAGCTGGAGCTGTATGACAGGGCTGAAAAGGTCTTTGAAGAGGCTGTGAGGCTATATCCCCTGAACAGACAGAATATCTTTTTCCTTGTGGATATACTAATCAGGCAGGAGAGATTCGAAAAGGCAATGGATATTATTGAGAAATCTATTGTGAGGTTCGACATTGATGATGAATTTGCCAGGGCTGCCCTATCAATAAGGGAAAGGATCGGCCATAGGAAGGTGGAGAGGTCCCCTGGTAAGACAACCCTTTCCCTCTGCATGATAGTGAAGAATGAAGAGAAATACCTGGCCCAGTGTCTTGAGAGTGTTAAGGACCTGGTGGATGAGATGGTGATCGTTGATACAGGTTCTGATGACAGAACAAAGGATATAGCAAGGATATTCGGGGCAAGGGTCTATGATCTTCCATGGAATGGGGATTTCTCAGAGGCAAGAAACTTCTCCCTTTCAAAGGCTGAAGGAGACTGGATACTCGTCCTTGATGCGGATGAGGTAATCGCTGAAAAAGACCACAGTATAATAAGGGAACTGATTGAGAAGAACAGAAGGCGGGCACCCCAAAAGATCAAAGATTTTTCGGGGACCCCACTAAGGATTGCCTACCAGATGACCACAAGGAACTATATCAACAGGATAGTCACAGGCTGGAGATATAACACTGGCGAGTACCCTGAAGAAAGGGGCTCTGGCTGGATACCCAGTGTAAAGACCAGGTTGTTCCCGAATGATAAAATGCTCAGGTTTGAAAATCCTGTGCATGAACTCATAGATTATGCTGCCCATAGAATGGGTTATAAGATTAAGCACTGCAAGGTTCCCGTCCACCACTATGGAAAGCTGAATGAGAAGAAGGCAGAGGAAAAGTTTCAACTCTATTATGAACTAGGCAGTAAGAAGTTAGAAGAGGCAGAAAATAAGCCAAAGGCACTTTATGAGCTGGCTATACAGGCATCTGAGATGGGAAGGCTTGAAGAGTCTCGAGAGTTATGGGAAGAGTTATTGAGGATCAAGCCTGATTTTGGCAGTGCCTACATCAGTCTATCAAGGGTTTACTGTGAACTCAAGATGTTTGAAAAGGCAGAAAAGGCTGCAGAAAAGGCTGTTAGCCTCGTTCCCGAGATGAAAGAGGCCTATTATGCGTTGGGTCTGAGTCAATTCTATCTCGGCAACCTTAAGGAAGCTATAAGCAGCCTTCACAGGGCGATCACAATGGACCCGGACTACCCTTTACCATATGGCTTACTATCAATCTGCTATGCCAGGCAGGGAGATAAAGAAAAGGCAAAGGAATATATAGAAAGGGTTAAAGGCTTTGGTTTTGATTATCCATCCTTTGCCCGGGCAATCCTTGATAAACTCTCTGCGCAACCGGAGGATTTGAAGTAAAAAACGATATGCTCATAAACAGTTCAGCACCTCCATTGCTGATTCAATAGGTCCATCTTTGACAGGAAGGTCAAATCCATCGCTATAAAACCTGATGCCTGGAAATCTCTTATAAAGCCCTGATATCATTGGGGTCCCCAAAAAATCTTTGATCTTTTGGGGTGCCCGCTTCTCCACACTTACAGGTGTCTCATCATAAAAGGAAAACCTTATCCTCCCATTGTTCTCAGAGATGGCCTTAATCATAAGCCTTTTTGCCATTATCTTAAGCCTCATCACATCAAGCAGACTTTTGACCCCCTCTGGCATCTCTCCAAACCTGTCTCTCATCTCTATGGCAAGTTCCTGGAGTTCCTCCTCATTGACTGCCCTCGCAATCCTCCTGTACATCCCGAGCCTTAATGTTACATCCTCTATGTATTCCTCGGGTATGATCGCCTCGATGTTAAGGTTAAGGGACGGTTCGATCTCTTCCCTTATCTCCTCTCCTCTGAGTTCTGCCATGGTCTTTTCGAGCATCTCTATATACGTGTCAAACCCAACAGCATGGATATGGCCTGATTGTTCAGGACCAAGGAGGTTACCAGCGCCCCTTATCTCAAGGTCCTTCATTGCAAGTCTGAATCCAGCACCAAGGTAACTCATCTCCTTAATTGCCTCAAGCCTCTTTTTCGCCTCTTCTGTTATAAGATCCTCTCCTGGTATGAGAAGATAGGCAAAGGCCCTCACATTGCTCCTTCCAACCCTTCCTTTTAACTGATAAAGGTCTGCAAGCCCCAATCTATCAGCTCTGTTTATTATTATGGTGTTTGCAGACGGAATATCTATGCCAGAGCCTATTATATTCGTTGCTATCAGGACCTTTATATCTCCTCTTATGAAATCGAGCATCACCTTTTCAAGAATCTTCCCTGGCATCTCCCCATGGGCAACCTCTGATCTTACATGGGGGAAAAGGGATCTGACTAAGGCCACCATATCATCTATATCATGTATAAAATTATGTACAAACAGGACCTGTCCGCCCCTGTTCAATTCCCTCTCAATCGCCTCCTTTATAAGTTCCCTATTAAATACTGATAGGATGCTCCGTACCGCTATCCTCTCCTCAGGGGGTGTTTCAATAAGGCTCATGTTTCTTATGCCTGAAAGGGCCATCTGCAGCGTCCTTGGTATCGGGGTCGCTGTCATAGAAAGCACATCAACGCCCTTCTTCATCTCCTTTATCCTCTCTTTCTGGGAGACCCCAAATCGGTGTTCCTCATCTATAATCAGCAGACCAAGGTCATAGAAGGATATATCCCTTTTGAGGAGTGCCTGTGTGCCGATGATTATGTCTATCTCTCCCCTTGAGAGTGCCCTGATGGTCTGATCCAGATCCCTCTTTGATTTAAATCTGCTGAGATAGTCTATCCTGATCGGAAAGGCACTGAATCTGCTTGAGAATGTATAATAATGCTGTTCACAGAGTATGGTAGTTGGTACGAGAACAGCCACTTGCTTACCATCATAGACAGCCTTGAAGGCTGCCCTCATCGCCACCTCTGTCTTACCATAGCCCACATCTCCACAGAGGAGTCTATCCATGGGCCTCTCTGATTCCATATCAGACCTTATCTCATCAAAACTCCTTATCTGGTCAGGGGTTTCCTCGTAGGGAAAAAAATCATAGAACTCCCTGTGCAATTCTGTATCAGGGCTAAAGGCAAAACCCCTTGAGACCTCCCTCTCCGCATACAGTTTCAGGAGTTTCTCGGCCATGTCCTTTAAAGCCTTCTTGACCCTTGACTTCTTTTTCTGCCAGGTCCTCCCGCCAAGTCTGTCAATGGATGGGGCGATCCCTTCAGCAGCATTATATTTCTTTATCTTTTCTATGTTATAAAGGGGCAGGTAGAGCCTGTCTCCTTCTGCATATTCGATTACTGCAAAGTCGGTGGCTGAGCCCTTTCCATTCAGCCCTCCTCCAATAACCCTTCTCTCTATACTTATAAATCTCCCGATACCGTGATCAGAATGGACAACATAATCACCCGGGGATATATCATTCAGGGTATTGAGGAGCCCTGATACCCTTGACCTCTTTATTGATCTGTAATGAGGTCTTTCTCCGAATATCTCCTTTTCTGTAAGGATCAGGAGACCTTCGATAAAGAGTCCTGAAGAGAGTGACCCTATTGAGATGCTCACATTGCCCTCATAGGTGGCTGATTCCCTAAGATCCAGTATAGGTGCCACTATAGTCTCTTCAAAGAGCATATCCTTGAGCCTCAAGGCCTGTCCCTGGGAGGATGCCACAAAAAATATTCTGTTATCCTTTCTAAGGGAGTCTATGGCCCTCCCTAAATCCGAAAAGGATCTCCTTTCTCCAGGGTATATGCCAAGACCACTTAATGATAGAGAATGAGCATTGCAGCCATCTCCTGACAGGTCAAGGGATGAGAGGAGACAGAGCGGGCACCCCAAAAAATCTGAGATTTTTTGGGGACCCCAGTAAGGATTCAGAAGATCTTCATTCTTCTTAGTAAGGGCATGGAAGGCAGTATCAGTGCAGAATCTATAGGAAAAACCATAACCTTCCAGGTCAAACCCTTCCTCATCGGGTTCACTCAGGGGAAGAACCCTCAGTTCGCTTATATCCCTTAAAGATCTCTGGGTATCGAGATCAAAGGTCCTCATCACATCAATCTCATCTCCATAGAACTCAATCCTTACGGGCTCATCGAGATTCACTGGAAATATATCGAGTATCCATCCCCTGAGACTGAACTCGCCCTTATCAATAACAAGGGAAACCCTTCTATAACCAGCCTCCATCAGCCTCTCCACGATCAGATCCCTTTCTATTTCTTCTCCCCTTGTTAGATACAGGGTCTTACCCTTTAAACCAGCCTTTGACCAGAATGGAGATCTGTATGAATTAATGGAGAGTATAAGGGAATCACCCTCAGCCATGTCATAGGCAACCTCTGTCCTTTTTCCAGCTTTTTCAGGATCATCCGGTTCAGGCAGATAATGAAGCCGGACCGTCCTATTCAAGAGCTTACAGAAGAAACTAACATCATTATAAAGTCTGATCGATTCTTCCTCTGTACCTGTAAGAAGGACAAAGGGTTTCTCTATTAGGCTGAGCAAAAGGGAAATGGAAGAGCCTTTCAGGTTATATATCCTTCTGGCCCCTGAGTCTATCTTGCTGAGAAAGCGGTAAATGGATGATTCAAAAGGCATAAAATAGAGGGTTTAGAGTAGTTATAACTAAACTGGGCACCCCAAAAATCCTTGATTTTTGGGGTGCCCGCTACTTTAACTGATTCATGGTCAATATCCTTCTTATTATCTCGGATGTGGATATGCCCTCCACAAAGGGCAGACTATAGGTCTCCTTAACAAGGTCTGAGCCAACAATATCCTCGATCCTCCAGTCGCCACCCTTCACAAGCACATCAGGCATCAAGTATCTTATCAGTTCATAAGGTGTATCCCCATCAAAGACCGTTACATAATCAACCACTGAAAGATTGGATAAGACCTCAGCCCTCTGCTCAGCAGTCACGATTGGCCTTCCCTTTTTAAGTCTCCTCACAGAACTGTCAGAATTTATCCCAACTATCAGTATATCCCCCAGTTTTTTTGCCTCTTTCAGATACCTCACATGGCCGATATGTATGATGTCAAAGCATCCGTTTGTGAAGACTATCCTCTTACCCTCAGCCTTCTTCTGATCACAGACCCTTTTTAGTTCTTCCCAATCTAAGACCTCACCCATTGAGCATCTCCTTAGCCTTACGGAGTATATCCCTTTCTCCTTTGTAACTCAATACACTGATGGCCTCATCGATTTCAAACCACTGGGCTCTGTCCACCTCCCAGCTATGTTCCTTTGTATCTCCTCCCATATACTCAATGAGAAAAAAATGAACCGTCTTTCTACACTTTACATTTTCTTCCTTTATGTAATACCAGTAAGACACATCGCCTATTTTATCAACTATCCTTCCCCTTAGACCTGTCTCTTCTTGAACCTCTCTGAGGGCTGCATCCTCCTCATCCTCTCCCCTTTCAATGAGTCCCTTCGGAAGGCACCAGACCTTACCATCCTTAACAGCAATAAGCCCTACCTCTACCTTATCATCCCTCCTTCTGAAGATTACTCCACCCGATGAGACCTCTCTCTTTATCCTTGCCGGTTTCATTCCTCTGTAGATACTTACTGAGGGAGAGTCTTACCTGTAAAAAGCCTCATTATATCATTATAAAAGGCAAAGACCATGAGGGTTATTATGATTGCCAGTCCCACCCTCTGGGCAACCATGATGACCTTTTCGCTCAATGGTTTTCTCCTCACTGCCTCGATCAATAGAAAAAGGATATGGCCACCATCGAGGATAGGGATTGGAAGCAGGTTTAAAACACCAAGGTTAATGCTGATTATTGCCATGAAGGTAAAGAAACTGAGGGGTCCATGGGCTGCCTCCTGACCAGCCATCTGGAATATCAGGATAGGTCCACCAATGGTCTCAGCCGGGATTATCCTCTGTATCAGTTTTATTATTGATACAACAGTGAGGACCGATATATCCCACGTCTTTTCAATACCATTAATAACAGCCTTATGCAATGCCACCCTCTCGATCCTTGTTGCCCCGAGTGGTTTTATGCCGATCAGACCAACCTCCTTCTTCTCGCCAAAGATATTCGGCACCTCTTTCTTCTCAGGGGTGATTTTAAACTGGATGGTCTGATTATCCCTCTTAATCTTCACCAGAAGTTCCCTACCAGGATTCTTATGAATGATCTCTGTCATCTCATCCCATCTATTAATGGGCCTTCCTTCAATCTCTGTTATGGTATCTCCCTTAAGAAGGCCAACCCTCGCTGCTGGAGAATCAGGCATTACCTCACCAACTTGTGGAAGCAATACAGGAAAACCCACCATAAATATCAGGGCAAAGATTAAGGATGCAAAGAGGAGATTAAAGAGGGGTCCTGAAAATACTATAAGAAATCTTCTCCAGACAGGCTGATAATTGTAGGCCCTTGGCTTCTCCTCCTCAGGTATCTCCTCTACACCTTCCTCACCAAGCATCTTCACATATCCACCAAGGGGGAATGAGGATATGAGATACTCTGTCTCTCCGATCTTTCTTCCGATGACCTTTGGACCAAAACCAAGGGAGAACTTCAGGACCTTAACCTTCATCAGTTTGGCAACAATGAAGTGCCCGAGTTCGTGGACAAAGATCAATATACCAAGCAATATCAGGGCATATAAAAATGTCATTTAACCTCCTAACTGGGGTCCCCAAAAAATCTTTGATTTTTGGGGGTGCCCGCAACTCCAACAATCTCCTCGGATTTTTTACGTGCCCAGTGATCAGCCTCGATTATGTCACCCAGGTCGGGACGTCTCTTTGTAATATGCGAGGACATTGTTTTATTTATTATAACAGGGATCTCGTCAAAGTGTATCCTTCCCTCCAGGAAGGCATTCACAGCAACCTCATTCGCTGCATTCAGGACCGCTGGCATTGAACCTCCAATGCGAAGGGCATCATAGGCATATCTGAGACACGGAAACCTCTCAAAGTCTGGTTTGAAGAAAGAGAGTTTCCCTATGGCCGTCAGGTCAAGGGAACGCATCACACTGTGAAGCCTGTCCGGATAGGAGAGGGCATAAGCAATAGGACCTCTCATGTCGGGAACAGACTGCTGGGATATTATTGTGCCATCAATAAACTCTACCATTGAGTGGATAATGCTTTCAGGATGTATAATCACTTCTATCTCATCAGGCTTCAGATCAAAGAGATATGAGGCCTCAATGACCTCAAGACCTTTATTCATAAGGGTTGAAGAATCTATCGTGACCTTCTTTCCCATACTCCATCTCGGATGCTTCAGGGCATCCTCAGGCCGCACATCCCTGAATTCTTCAGCCCTTTTATTGATAAAGGGCCCCCCGGAGGCAGTCAGGATGACCCTCTTGAGATACTCCCTTTTTATGCCCTCAAGGCACTGAAAGATAGCACTGTGCTCACTATCAACAGGTATTATGCGAACACCCCTTGATCTTGCCTCATTTATTATTATCTCCCCCGCAACAACAAGGGTCTCTTTGTTTGCAAGCCCTATGGTCTTACCAGCCCTTATTGCACCCAGCGTTGGTATAAGACCACGGAAGCCAACCATGGCGGAAAGAACAATGTCTGAATTGCTGTGGGAGGCTACTTTATTGATGCCTTCCTCTCCTGTAAGCACTTCGACTACATCCCCCACCCTTTTCCTCAGTCTTTCTGAGGCATCATAATCAGCAACAGCAACAACCTCAGGATGGAATGTCCTTATCTGTTTCTCAAGAAGATCGATATTACTACCAGCAACGAGCCCTGTAACCTGAAACCTATCCCTGTGTCTGCCTATAACATCCAGGGCACTTCTGCCAATGGAGCCGGTTGATCCAAGTATCACGACCTTTTTCATCTCAAATCCTCATAATCAACCAGAGTAAAGGCCCTGTAAATAGAGAGCCGTCTATCTTATCAAGGATCCCTCCATGACCCGGTATGATACTGCTTGAATCCTTAACACCCGCATCCCTCTTGAACATGGATTCAATAAGGTCACCTATAATCGCAGAAAGACCCATAATGAGACCTATAAGAAGCACCCTTTCTATCTTCATATCAACCAGGAAGAGAGAAAAAAGATATGTAGCAATCACGCCTCCGAGCAATGAACCAATAGCTCCCTCAATAGTCTTATTAGGGCTTACTTCCTTATAAAGCCTTCTTTTACCAAAACCCTTGCCAGTATAAAAGGCAAGACTGTCAGCTGCCCATACAGTGCCATAGAGAAATATTATCCATTCAGGACCAACCTCCCTTAATTGTAACTGGAAATTAAGGAGACAGGGGATATAGAAAAGGGGAATAGCAACATATCCCAGATCCCTGAGGGAATGGGAAGGGTCTTTCTTGCCAAACAGCCTGACAATGAATAAAGACAGAACCACCAGGATAAGGGTTGTTGAAAAATTCTCACGAAATGCGTAAAAGGTTATCTGTATCAGGAGACCAAGGAAAAGACCAGATACCTTCATGATTCCATCGAGCTTATACATTGAGTAAAACTCCCATAGAGATAGGGTAGATATGAACAGGATAAGGCCAAAGAAATATACAGGGGGTAGCTTCATAATAT
>JBBIPQ010000052.1:0-12565 GCA_037442785.1 Nitrospirota bacterium | reverse complement strand
CTTGGCATTGTCAGTCTGTTTATGGACATAAGCTCTGAGATGATCCATCCCCTGATACCTATTTTCCTGAGCGATACGCTCCATGCCCCGAAAACCTTCATTGGTGTTATCGAGGGCATAGCAGAGAGCACAGCAAGTATACTAAAGGTATTCTCAGGCTGGTTTTCTGATAAGATCGGTAGGCGTAAGCCTATAATATTCTGGGGTTACGGCATATCCGTTTTCAGCAGACCTATCCTTGCTACCGCCTCATCATGGGTCAATGTCCTGATTTACAGGTTTACTGACAGGCTTGGTAAAGGGGTAAGGACAGCCCCGAGGGATGCGATTATAGCTGATTCAACAGATAAATCGATTCTCGGGAAGGCCTTTGGTTTTCACAGGTCAATGGATACCATCGGTGCGATCATAGGGCCTACAATGGCATTCTTACTCCTTAGTATCTTCCATAATAGCATACAAACAGTCTTCTGGCTTTCGATTATACCCGGTATCCTTGCCCTTGTCTCTATATTGGTATTCGTAAAAGAGGTCTGCGCGCAATGCCCTCTGGAAAAACCTCGTATAAGTCTCAAAGGGCTTGACAGGAGATTCAAGATATTTCTGCTGATCTCCACTTTGTTGACCCTTGGTAAGACTACAGAGGCATTCCTTGTCTTGAGGGCTCAGGAGATAGGAGTTGATACAGGTTCGATACCTCTCATTTACATGACCTTTAATATAGTATCTGCTACACTGTCGACCCCAGCGGGTCTCTTTGCAGATCGGATCGGAAAGAGAAGAACCATCCTGATGAGCTATCTTTTGCTCTGTCTGTTATTTATCGGTTTTGCAAACGCAAAGGCACCAATTCATGCCTGGTCTTTATTTATTGCCTATGGTGTCTTTGTTGCGATGAATGAGGGTATCCAGAGGGCTTATGTGGCAACCCTGATAAGGCCCGAGATAAAGGCAACCGGTTTTGGCATCTATCACACCACGGTTGGCCTTGCCGCTTTACCATCTGGTATAATTAGCGGAGTACTATGGCAAAATATTGGCTCTTATGCATTATTCTATTATGGTGCTATAATGTCTTTTATCTCATTTGTTCTATTTGCGGTACTTTTACTCGGAACTGACAAAGAAGGCTCCAACAGGTCAAAAAGACTTGCCGGGAGCCAGTCATGATTACTCAGACCAAATATGGGAGGTAGATTATGGATGCACTGGAATGTATAAGGACAAGGATGAGCATCAGGAGGTTCAAACCTGATCCTGTACCAGGGGAATTATTAATGAGTATCATAGAGACGGCGATGAGGAGTCCCTCCTACAAGAACAGTCAGCCATGGGAGGTTGTAATAGTGTCAGGTAAAAAGAAGGAGAGACTGACAGAACTGCTCCTGAATCTTCTTGAAAGGGATGAACAACCCGAGCCTGATCTTCCAGAACCCAGGACCTGGCCTGATAATATAGAGAGGAGGATTAAGGATCACCTTCTGAAGAGAAGCACATTCCTTGGCATAGATATAACATCGCCAGAGGCCCAGAAGAAGGCGAAAAGGGCAAACTTTAGATTCTATGGTGCTCCTCATGGTATATTCCTTTATCAGGATTCGAGCCTCACAGAGTGGTCCATCCTCGACATGGGCATGTTCGCTCAGACTCTCATGTTGGCTGCGCATGCCTGTGGCCTCGGAACCGTTCCTCAGGCATTTCTGACCGATTATTCTAGAGAGGTTAAGAGGTTTCTTGGAATCCCTGACTCAAAGAGACTTATCTTAGGCATATCCATAGGTTATCCAGACCTTGAAGACAGGGCAAACAGTTACAGGAGTGACAGGGTTAAACTGGATGAGATCATGAAATGGGTCGAATAGCTTTGACTTGATTTGATTTTTGGCTGTCCTTTTCGTTATCATTCTCTATGGATATACGAAGGTTCTTTGAAGAATCAAGCCACTATGTGATGGATACATACAGCCGGCTGCCGGTTGTCCTCAGGAAGGGTCGCGGGGTTAAGGTCTGGGGAGTAAATGGAAAAGAATATTTAGATTTTGTGGCAGGCATAGCTGTTAATGTGCTGGGACATTGCCATCCAAAGGTTGTTGTGGCCATACAGAAACAGGCCCAGAGGCTCATCCACATCTCAAACCTTTATTACAATGAACTGCAGATAAAGCTGGCCCGTCTCCTCGTGGAAAACTCCTTTGCCGACAAGGTCTTTTTCTGTAATTCAGGAGCTGAGGCTAATGAAGGGGCGATAAAACTTGCAAGGAAGTATGCAAAGGAGAATCTGAAGGAAGAACGTTATGAGATCATTACGGCCCTTAACTCCTTTCATGGACGTACCCTGGCAACCCTGACAGCTACAGGACAGGAGAAGTTCCAGAAAGGATTTGAGCCCCTTGTGCCAGGATTCAAATACGTGGAATTCAATAACATTAAAGACCTCGAATCTGCAATAAATGAAAGGACCTGTGCTGTGATGCTTGAACCGATTCAGGGTGAAGGTGGGATCAGGATTCCCTCCAGGGAATATTTGAAAGGGGCCAGAGACATATGTGATAGTCATGGCATCTTGCTGATCCTTGATGAGGTCCAGACAGGTATGGGAAGGACCGGCAGGCTCTTCGCCTATGAGCATTTTGGTATAAAGCCTGATATTATGACCCTTGCTAAAGGACTCGGAAATGGTGTGCCTATTGGAGCAGTCCTTGCCACGGATATGGTAGCCTCATCCTTCAAACCAGGATCTCATGCCTCAACCTTTGGAGGAAATCCCCTATGCTGTGCTGCTGCCATTGCAACCATCGAGACCATCCTTGAGGATGGCTTTATCCTTGATCACTGCAGAAGGATGGGAGAGTATCTCCTGAACGGGTTAATGGAACTAAAAGAAGAATATTCAAGCTTCATAATTGATGTAAGGGGAATAGGCCTAATGATAGGGATGGAGATGTCTCTGGATTGCTCTGAGATAGTAAAGGACTGTCTTGAAAGGGGTCTGATAATAAACTGTACAGCAGGAAATGTCCTTCGTTTTACCCCTCCACTGATCATCCAAAAGAGGGATATAGATCAAATGCTCGATATACTCGATGATGTATTAAGGAGAAGATCATGAAGAGAGATTTTTTGAGACTGTGGGACCTCACATCTGAGGAGATAAACAATCTGATTGAGAGGGCTATGAGACTTAAGGCAGGGGAGGATAAAAATAGATGTCCCCTGATGGGTAAGAGTATTGGCCTTCTGTTTGAGAAATCCTCTACAAGGACAAGGGTCTCCTTTGAGGTGGGAATATACCAGTTAGGTGCTCAGGCTATATACATGAATCCTTCAGATCTTCAGCTTGGCAGGGGAGAAACGATTAAGGATACAGCCATGACCCTCTCAAGATACTTAAGCGCCATTGTTATAAGGACATCCGGACATCATAGAATAGAGGAGTTCGCAGCCAATGCCTCGATACCTGTTATTAATGGTCTTTCTGATCTACACCATCCCTGTCAGGTCCTGGCCGACCTTATGACCATCCTTGAGAAAAAGGGAAGGATAAAGGATATACATTTAGCCTATATAGGGGATGGGAATAATGTGGCCAATTCGCTCATCGAGGCTGCATCAAGGATGGAGATAAATCTAACAATGGCGTGTCCCGAGGGTTATGAGCCTGACCCGGATGTCTTAGAGAGGGCGAGAGAGGCTGCCAAGAAGGATATTATAATCCTCAGGGATCCACGCGAAGCAGCGGGCAGGGCAGATGTAATATATACAGATGTCTGGACAAGCATGGGCAAGGAGAAAGAGGCTGAAGAGAGGAGGAAGAGATTCAGACCCTACCAGATCAATAATGAATTACTGAGATGTGCAAAGACTGATGTAATAATCCTCCACTGTCTGCCAGCCCATCGTGGAGAAGAGATAACCGATGATGTAATAGACGGCACTCATAGTGTGGTCTTTGACCAGGCAGAAAACAGGTTACACACCCAGAAGGCCCTTCTTGAGTTTATCCTGACCTGAATTGGAAAAGGTTCTTTCCATAATACCCCTTGGCGGAGTTGAGGAGATCGGCCTCAATTCTACTGTTATCGAATACGGAGAGGATATGATCCTCATTGATGCAGGGCTCATGTTTCCTGAGGAGGATATGCTGGGGGTAGACTTTGTAATACCTGATTTCTCTTACATCCTCGACAATAAAGATAAGGTCAGGGGCATCGTCATAACCCATGGCCATGAGGACCACACAGGGGGTCTTCCCTTTCTCCTAAGGGATTTGGATGTACCAATCTATGGCACTCCCCTGACATTGGGCCTGATTAAAGAGAAACTGAAGGAATACCATCTTGAGAACATAAGACTCATACCTGTCAGGCCAAGAGACATAATATGCTTGGGACCCTTTGAGATAGAATTTGTCAGGGTTACTCATAGCATAGTTGATGGTGTCGGCCTCGGGATAAAGACTCCCCTTGGAAGGATTGTTCACACAGGAGATTTTAAGCTCGACCCAACACCAGTTGACGGTCAGTTGATGGACTTTCACAG
This sequence comes from Nitrospirota bacterium, assembly GCA_037442785.1. Lineage (GTDB taxonomy): Bacteria > Nitrospirota > Thermodesulfovibrionia > Thermodesulfovibrionales > UBA9159 > JBBIPQ01. The sequence goes on along the minus strand of JBBIPQ010000052.1, from coordinate 8,026 downwards.
GTTCTCAGAGTATGGAGAGGAAGGAACCCTTTTACTACTATCTGACAGTACAAATGCTGAAAGAGGCGGGTTTACCTTCTCAGAAAAGGAGGTGAGAAGGGCCTTTGAAGACATATTCTCGAAGAGTACGGGAAGGATAATTATTGCCACCTTTGCTACTAATATCCACCGTATACAGCAGGCTGTTGATGTGGCTGTTATGTTTGGCAGAAAGGTCATACTATGTGGCAGAAGCATAGTGAATAATTCTCAGATCGCCCTTGATCTTGGCTATCTAAAGATACCAAGGGATACATGGCTCAGGCTTGAAGAACTCAATACCCTCAGGGATGAGGAGGTCGTGATCATTACAACAGGCAGTCAGGGAGAACCTATGAGTGTCCTATCCAGGATAGCGACCGGGGAGCATAAGACAATAAAGATAAAGGAAGGTGATACCGTAATCCTGTCAGCTAAGATAATCCCCGGAAACGAGAGGTCAATTGGAAAGATAATAAACCATCTCTGTAGACGTGGGGCTAATGTAATCTATGAGAAGGTCTCGGAGATCCATGTATCAGGTCACGCCTCAAAGGAAGAGTTAAAGCTGATGCTCAATATGATCAGGCCACGGTATTTTATGCCTGTTCACGGAGAATACAGGCATCTGGCATTCCATGCCCAGCTGGCTGAAAAGGTGGGGATACCAAGGGAAAATATATTCATCCTCGAAAATGGTGACATCCTTGAGATTACAGAGGAAGGTGCAAGAAAGAATGGCAAGGTCAATTCAGGAATGGTATTTATTGATGGTAGAGGCGTTGGTGGTGTTGAGGATGTGGTTCTAAGGGACAGAAGGAGGCTTGCCCATGACGGCATAGTCCTTGTCATGCTTGCTGTTGAGAAGCTTACTGGAACTATAGTTTCAGGGCCTGAGATAATATCAAGGGGGTTTATATTCGAGGATGCCTCACCAGAGGTGATAGGGGAGGTAAAGAGGATAGTCTCTGACGCTTTGAAAGAGATGGACAGGGAATTGATAACCGATTCTGCCCTTTTAAAGGACAGATTGAGGAGTGTCCTCAAGAGATACCTGAGGAACACGATGCAGAGAAGACCAATGATAATGCCTGTTATAGTGGAGGTGTAGAGGTCTACCCAGTTCTGATGCGATCAAACTTTTCCTTGAAAGATGGGTTAATAACAGGTAGGGTTATAGTGAAGGCGGTTCCTTTACCCTCATTACTTTCCACTTTAATCCTTCCGCCATGGTCCTGGATTATCCTGTAGCTTATGGAGAGACCAAGACCTGTGCCCTTCTCCCTCTTCGTTGTAAAAAAGGGTTCAAAGATCCTTGGAAGGACATCAGCAGGGATCCCCACGCCAGTGTCCTTGAAGACTATCGTTATGTCATCATGTGAAGAAGATGTCTTAATATAAAGTTTCCCACCTTCTGGCATTGCATGGATAGCATTATTAATGATATTCACAAAGACCTGCTTGATCTGGTTAGGATCCCCGATCATCCTTGGAATATCCCCGTAATCCTCGACTATCTCAACCCGGCCTGTCTTTGCCTGAGCCCTTGTGAGGAGGATTACCTCCTTGATAAGGGAATTAATATCAACATCACTCAGTTGGAGTGGTCTCTTCCTTGCGAAATTAAGCAGTTCCCTCACAATATCCCTTGCCCTTATTGATTCATGCTCTATTATCTCGAGCCTGTTCTTAATAAGATCCATATCGTCATATTCCTTCATCAATTCAACAAAACCTATGATGCTCGTTAAGGGATTGTTTATCTCATGAGCAACATTTGCAGCAAGCTCCCATATTGCAGCCAGTTTTGCCGCCTGAATCAATTGTTCCTGTGTTTCCTTGAGTTCTATCATCTGTTTCTCAAGGCTTCTGTAAAGTTCTGCATTCTCTATGGCAACCGATATATGTCTTGGTAGGATTGTAAGCAGTCTCACATCCTCCTCGGAAAAACCATCCTCTTTATTCGATACCTTAATAAGACCAAGTAGCCTCTCCTTGCCTGACAGCCAGGCTATGACTACAGACCTTTCATTACCCTTGAGAAAGGGCCTCAGTTCCTCTAATTCGTGAGGTGACTCAGATATAACAGGTTCTCCCCTTGAGAGATTAAAGAGGCTCTTTGTCTTCTCCTTTGAAAATACAAGGGTTTCAGCATCTTTGTTTGCTGTTTTGTAACACTCAACGAAGTCTTCTGTCTTTTTATCATGAAGAACAATAGAGACATCTTCTGTCTCGAGCAGATCGGCAATCTCTAAAGGGAGTCTCTTCAGGATGTCCTCAAGATCCCTGATCCTATAAAAAGACAGAGTCATTTTGTAGAGACCTGTTAATTGTTTTAGATAACGGAGGGTCCTGTCCTGTTTCTCCTTCAGGGCAATGCTCATGCTGTTAAAGCTCTCAGCCAGTTCTCCAAATTCAGTGCTGTCCCGGTAATTAGTTTGATATCCAATATCTCCTGAGGCAATCAAACGGGATGCCTTGACGAGTTCCGAGATAGGTTTCGTTATCTGTCGTGTAAGGGTAAGGGCTATTAAGAGAGCAATTATAAAGGCAACAAAGAGTGTTAAAATGAGGATAAGTCTTGACTTGTTGATGGCATCTAAGGCCCTCACGGTTCTCTCATTTAATCTCTTGTCAGCTAAAAATGACATCTCCTGGGTCTTCTGAAGAAGCATATCTCCTATGCCAACAGCAACCATCTTAAGCCTATCGATCCTTTCCTGGTTAGCCGTTGTGGTGATTAGATAGCTTATAGCATCCTCATACTGCTCTATCATACCAGATATCTCTTTAAGCCTTGCTGTCATCTCATCACTGTGATGACAGCCACTGCAACTTCTGATAGAACTATCAAGGGCAGCAACATTTTCAACTATCACATCCAGCTCCTTACCAAAGACCGTTCCTGTTGTATAAAGGTTCGATTGAACCGTCTGGAGATTTATAACGAGATTCTGTCTTATTATCTCGACCCTGTGGAGGTTTATAACTGTCTTGAGGTCCCAGGTAATCTTATAGGAGTATAATATGGACATGATTGCACCCAGTGAAAAGAGCAGAAAAAGAAAAGACAATGATAATATCAGCCTTTTCTTCATCTGTATCTGTAATTCCTTATATCTATTCCTGCCTTTCTGGCAATGTCAAAAAGCTCACTGAAGTCTTTTTTATCAGCAGTTATGAATCTAATAGCACCAAATTTTTTCAGTACCTCGGCACCTTCTCTGTCTTTTTCCATATTAAGAAGGGTGTCCCTGATCCTTTTCTTGATATCCTCAGGGAGTTCCTTTTTGAGGCAGAGGGTTGTGTCAGGAAACTCAGGGGATTTGTAAAGAACGATCAACTCATTCCTTATGAGAGGGTCCTTTTCGATCACTCTATTAAAAACCTTTCCCTTAGCAATGCCAACATCAGCCCTGTTATCCATAACCGCATGAACAGCCGTATCATGACTCCCTGTAAAATAGTATTCCCTGAAAAAGCTGTTGAGGTCAGAGAAACCGTTTTCCCTGAGAAGGGCAAGGAAATAGAGATAACCTGTAGCCGTCGCCCTATCAACAAAGGCCATCCTCCTTCCTTTCATATCCCTTATGCCCCTGATACCGCTATCCTTCCTGACAAAGACATAGGCCTGACTCACTGATAAACCGTCAATATTAACAGGCCTCACTACAGGTTCCACTCCGAGTTTCTCCATGGCAAGGACAGATGTAAAGACTCCAAAGAATGCCCCATCCATTCCTCTTGAGACAAAACTGTCTATTATGTCTCCATACCTACTCAGGATCGTTAGCCTCACATTAACGCCTAATTTCTTCGATAGGTATGAAGCAAGGGGTCTATGTCTGTCCATCTGTCTGAATATGTTTTCTTCTGGAATCAGACCGATAAGGATCTCGTCCCTACTCAATACAATCGAGGGAATGATCAAAAAAAGAAAAACGATGATAGCATAAAACAATTTTTTCATTGTATTAACATCGTAGCTGTAGCCACCAGATCCATTGGGATCCGGTATCCCATTTCCTTAACCTCCCTGAGATTGAAGACAAGTTCCACCTCATTACAGCATGAGGTCTTTACCCTATCAGGTGAAAGTCCTTCCAGGATCTTTATCGTCATCTCAGCGATCCTTTCCCCTATCTCACTCTCTCTGACATAAAGGGCAATGGTTGGATAATGGCCTGAATAACCAGGCAGAAGGGATGCTGTAGGTACCCTCTGTGATCTTGAAAAATCGATGATCTGAGAAAATACCATTTCCACTACAGGACTTTGGGTAATAAAGATTGCATCTATATTTCGACCAGAAAGGGCCTTCTTTATGTCCTTATAACTATTAAGTTTTATAAGTTCAGTTCCTACATTATATTGATCCAGTGCCCTCCTGACGTCCTCCATCTGCATGACAGAATCGGGGTCACTGGAATTATAGATTATACCCATTCTCTTTATGTTTGTTATCTCCTTCATATAACGGACAAGGCTTGAGGAAATTAGCCTGTAACTGACTCCGGTGATATTCCTGCCCCTTAACTTATGGGCAAAGGATTCGGAAAGACAGGAATAGATAATGGGTATTTTCGTCTTTGTGTCCATAACTGCAAGGGTTGATTTTGCGCCATAGGACAATATAATGTCAACATCAAGGGCATTCAGTTTTCTTGCAGCGTTGCTCAGTGATATATAATCAGGATAGGGTTTCTGAAGGACAACCTCTACCCTTTCATTGTATCCCCCTTTCTTTAATCGAGAAAGAAAGGCATTATGTATCTCCCTGTAGTAATGAACATTTCCAGGTATTATGACGCCTATTGTCTCTGCAAGGAGGTTTCCTGACAGGATGAAAGGTATGATGAGGATAACAAAAAAACCCGCCATATCCCTTTAGACCTCTGCCAGAATCCCTTCATTTCCATTTCTTAGTCAGGGTAAGGAGGATGATATGGGCCCTACCATTGCTAATATCATCGTTAGGATTATCGATGATATCTCTGACCGTTGTATATCTGTATTTAAGACCGAGATTGAGACCACCCCTCAGTCTGTACTCACTATTAAAGGAGTATATAATCTCCCTTACCTTTAACTCTGAGAGACCCGAGATCCCTGAAAATTCCTCTAGGGCTGTATAAAAGAGGCCATGGCTTATTGTATAATTCAAACCGCCTGAGAAAGTGATATTGTTTCCTGGTTCATAATTTATATCCAGACCATAATTCCTTGCTGAATCCTTATAAGGGATCATTGAATCCTTAACAGGGCTGTAATGTGGAGCAACCGTTTCCATAGTAATATCCTGAACTGTCCTGTTATGGATGTAGGAATAGCTCGCTGTCAAAGAGAGGTTATTCATAATGAGGAAGGTGAGATTACCCATCACCCTGTTCTTCTTTACATCCCGATCACCAGATGAATCCGTGTTTCTGAAATATATATCATTCCTCCTCTCTTCTGATATGACATAACTTATAAAGGCATTTACATTTGTATGAGGTGTCCATGTCAGAGAAAGCCGGGCCTCATCAGCATTCTCCGGTTCATAGTTATAGGCCGGGTTATTCGTCTCCTTATGGATGAAACGTGCCTTTATATTCATTGTCCTGTGAATCCTCATATCAGCGGATAAAGAGAGGTTATGTCTCTCTGTTGAAGAGGGTAAACCCCACAACGCTGCAAAGTCTCTTTTTAAATCCTCAAAGGTATATTCTACCCTGATGTTTAGCCCCCTTATCGGCCTGTATCTGATGGCCACGGACATTGTATTGGATGCAGAAGAAATGGCATCCCTCAGGATATATGTGTATGAATTAAATGGATCTGACATATTACTGATCGTAACCGTTGAAGGGATATCCATATCCTTTTCCCTGTGCCTGTATTTAATAAAGAATGTTAATCTTGGCATGGGCATCCACATGACATCTCCTGAGCCAATAATGTATTCTGCCCGTGCTCCGCTCTCCCTGTTTTCCTTCTCAATCTTTGAGAGGATTCCCGAGGCAACAATGCTACCTGTATAGGCTGTATGAACCTTGATGGTATTGGAAGAACCCTTAATCTCAGGGATCAGATTTCTAGGATAGACACCAGCTTCCCTCAGTAAAGGCGGAGCAAATCCTGCTGAGGAGTAACGGTCGAACAGGATGCTGTCTCCTTTAACATTAAATCTACTTTCACCGTGAGAAAGATCTACCTCTAACGGACCGAGATGACTGTTCGTCCCAAGGGCTATCTCATGGTATCTCCAGTCAATCTCTTTCCTTTTCGAACTGATGGAGATATCGTTAAAATAGCCCGATCCCAGCAGACCCATCTGTTGCCTTATCCCCTCTCTATACACTATCCTGCCGTCAACATAGATGTGGAAAGGATAATCTGGTGTCTTGAACCTGAGAAACAGACTGTGAATACCCGATCTTATGCCATAAACCTCCCCTGAATCCCTTATATCTGTTGAGGGAGACCCTGTTAGCGGATCAAAGGCAACAGGGGTGATATTGTCTAAATTATGGAAGATGGATCGGCTTATGCCCCTGAAAAAGATCAGGTCCTTATAAGAATAACTTACATCACTATAGTAATCCTTTATATTCTTAAATTCCACATCCAAATTGAGTCTGTGAGGAAAATAGAAATACACCCCATAGCCCCAAGATATGGTGAATAATGGAGATATTCATGCTCCTCTGTCCTCGAAGGTCCCTTCAGATCTATGAAACTATAACCTGCTGTGAGATCTATATCTGGGCCTATAACTGGAAAGAGATATTCCTGAAACTCCTCTTCCTGTGCAAAAAGGTCACTACAAAAACCAGGGATAGAGAATGTAATTACCATGCCATAAAGAAAGACCTTTAGAAAAAAAACAATCTGGAGATAATGACCTTGCCATCTCTTCAGCCTCGAAAGTACCAATCTCATTGTATAAATCTCCCTTTACCAGAAGGTGAGGGCGTATCAGTGCCATGGATACTGGAATGGCAGTTCGTGCATCTCGTATAGAATGTGACCCTCATCTCCTTTGTGTTAACAGGATGACCTGAATGGCACTGAAGACAGAGAAAAGGCTCCCTTAACACGAGAAGATTGTTATTAACAGAACCATGAGGGCTATGACAGGCCCTGCAGTCCTCTGTAATATCCGCATGTTCATAAAGAAAGGGACCTCCTTTCTCAGCATGACACTGAAGGCATGTATCTTTTACAGTCTCCTTTCTCAGCATTTTATCATTTATAGAGCCGTGGGATTCATGGCAGTCTGTGCAAAAGACGCGTTTCTCTGGTACAGGATGATGACTCGGCAACTGATATTCTGCCTTAATCTCCTGATGACACCTGAAACACATCTCTGCTGTGTCACGAGGTCTTACCTTTAGATCATAAACCCCTTTTTTTAAATCGCTGCATATATGATGACAATCAATGCATGAGACATCGCTCATGGCATGGATACCAGAATTCCAGTTATGGAGATTGAACGTCGCATTTGCGGTATGACATTTCAAACATATAAGCGATTGTGCCTCAGGGGGGAGGTTTTTTATGTCGATTAAGGTTTTATAATTGCATGCAGTCTGAATGCCCCTTCTGGCATCCTCCTCAACCCTCTCGGGTGTTATGCCTTCAATTGCGAGGCTTCCAGGACCGTGACAGGATTCACGATTAACAAGGGGAAGCCCTGATTTTCTCGAAAGCTGTAATCCCATTGTGCTTGCATCAAGGCTCTTCTTTATTGTGTCGTGGTAATGACAAGCAGAGAGACAGTTCTGTGTACCGACATACTCTGCATCAAGCCTGCCGACAATCATCCTCTCATATTCTTTGATGGGAATAATCGGCCTCGATGTCTTCATTGCCTCACAGCCTGACAGGATTAAAGAAAAGAAAAAGGGATAGAAAAAGGAGGGGCTCTTTCTTTAGATAAGATTTATATCTACCCTTCTTCATCTTTTATTATTAAGGATATGGATGTTCAACAATCAGATCCTCACCCTTCACCCCGGAT
>JBBIPQ010000051.1:0-12637 GCA_037442785.1 Nitrospirota bacterium | reverse complement strand
AAAAAGACAGAGGAAAAACCCAAAAAGACAAGGAAAACAACTCGAAAAAGATCAGAAAAAAAGTCATGAAGGAGGCAATGTTTTATGAAAAGCTCAAGGATAGCAAGGTAAAGTGTTATCTATGTGCCCAGCACTGTATAATATCGCCTGGCAAAAGAGGCATCTGTGCGGTAAGAGAGAATATAGATGGAATCTTATACAGCCTTGTTTATGGTAAGATCGTAGCACGACATATTGATCCAATTGAGAAAAAGCCTCTCTTTCATTTCTATCCTGGTTCAAGGTCATATTCGATTGCAACTGTGGGATGCAATTTCCGATGCCTCCACTGCCAGAACTATGATATATCCCAGTATCCCAAGGTTTATCCTGATATACCTGGCGAAGAGATGACCCCTGAGGATGTTGTAAGAGAGGCAGAACTCACGGGGTGCAAAAGTATATCCTATACCTACACGGAGCCAACCATATTCTTCGAATTTGCCTATGACTGTGCAAGACTTGCCCATGAGAAGGGTATAAAGAATGTATTCGTCAGCAACGGATACACAAGTCCCGAAGCAACGAGGGCGATTGCACCATATCTTGATGGGAATAACATTGATTTGAAGGGTGATGACACATTTTATAAAAAAATTGCGGGAGCAAGGCTACAGCCTGTCCTGGATACAATAAAGCTCATGAAAGAGCTCGGTGTCTGGGTTGAGGTCACCACACTGATCATCCCGAGATATAATGACTCCGATGATTTCCTCAAGTGGGTGGCTGAATTCATTAAGTCAATTGACCCGGCTATGCCCTGGCATGTTACTCAGTTTTATCCCACATACAAACTTACTGATCAGCCAAGGACACCAGTAAGTACCCTCAGAAAGGCAAGGGAGATAGGGATAAGGGCAGGTTTAAGGTATGTCTATGAAGGCAATGTCCCTGGTGAGGGAGGAGAAAATACATACTGTCCGCAATGTGGTGAACTGTTGATCGAGAGATTTGGTTTCTCCCTGACAACAATAAGGATGAAGGATGCTAAGTGTATAAAGTGCGGAACAAAGATCGATGGAATAGGGATGCCTTAAAAGGCTTCAAGCAAGTCTTTTGACTCTGAAATCTACTGAGGATGCCCTTTAAAACCTTTAAAATTTGAATGAAAGGGGCTTTTGTCTATCCCTTATCTCTTCACAAACAGCAATGCAGTCACCACAATTGTGGCAAAGAGGATAAATCCTTCCTTCCATTGGATTAAGACCAAGCTGACATGCCTTAACACATTCCATACATTTGCCGCATGGGTGCTCTGCATCTTCTTTATAAATAACCTTCATTGTCTTTTTAAATCTGAATAGACCTAAGAAGCTCCCTACAGGACAGATATAATTGCACCATATCCTTCTGACTAAAAAAAGCTCTAAAAGGACAATGATTCCGATGAGTCCAATTTCTATCCCAACTGTTCCTTCATAAATAATCTTAGATGTCTGGACAGATATAATCCCTGGTGCAGATATGAGATTAGCAGCAGGAAATCCCAATATCGGCGTTAATAAGAGCAAAACAGCAAGTATTACATATCTCGACAACGCCTTTGGTGATGGATTGAACAGCCTTTTAATTGTAAACCTTCTCGATAGATAATCAAAAATCTCGGATATTGTATTCTGTGGACAGGCCCAGCTGCAAAAGACCCTTCCAAATGTGAGGGCAATGGCAATCGGGATGAGCATTGACAGTAAAAGCTTACTATCTGCTGATAATGTTGACAGGATAACCTGAAGACCACTCAGAGGGTCTGTTATCCATAAATAACTAATAGCTAAAGAATAGAGGCTTCCCATAAGGATGGTTATGCCCTTCATGTTAAGGATAGGGATTGCGATTATCAATAGTATTGTTAAGATCTGTGTTATCCGCCTTAATATCTGAATTCTTACCACTTCACCCAACCTTTACAATTATTGCAGCAGGCTCGACAGGACAGACATTTTCGCATATGCCGCATCCAACACACCTTTTTTCATCCACAACAGGCCTCAGTTCACTGTCCATCTTTATGGCCTCATCAAATATAGGACAGCTCTGGTAGCAACTTCTGCAGAGTGTCCCCTGCCATGCAAGGCATTCTTTTTTGTTTATCCATGCTGTGCCCATCCTTACATCTTGTTTATTCCTTAGCCTCCGATTAAGTGCGCCTGAAGGACATACAGGAGGGCATTTCATGCAGAGATAACAGGGAATATCCCTTGCCATAATGAAGGGAGTGCCCGTGTTTGTCAGCCCATGCATAAGGCTCGCAACCTTTATCGACCTGTAAGGACAGACCTGCACACATTTGCCACACCTTATGCATCTTGCAAGAAAGTCCGTTTCTTTTAGTGCACCAGGTGGCCTTAATAGCTTCTTACTCATAGTCTCCGGCAAATACAGGGTATACCCCGATTACTTTATCAACGCCATACAACACCTTAATCGTATCCTCAACCGTTTTTATATCATCTCCCTCTATTACGGCCACGACCTGGTTGTTTTTTATTCCGAAGACGCTTACATTATTAATCTCGGCGAGGCTGTTTAAAACAGCCCCGCCTGCTCCTTCTTCCACTTCCACTATCACACTCGCAACCGGCATAGCCTATACCTTTTCAACCTTTACGGCACATATCTTGAATTCCGGCTGCTTTGACAGTGCATCATAGGCATCTGTTGTGAGGAGATTAATCAGTTTGTCAGGGTAATGCATTGGAACGAATACAAGTCCTTCCCGCGGCACATCAACTACCCTGGCCTCAAGCACAATAGAGCCTCTTCTGGATGTGAGCTTTACTTTATCCCTGCTTTTGATGCCGAGCTTCTGAGCATCCTTTGGATTGATCTCAACATAGGCATCTGGTGCCGAACGCTTCAGTTCGGGAACCTTAAGGGTCATCGTCCCTGTATGCCAGTGCTCTATCTGTCTGCCCGTTGTCAATACAAAAGGGTATTCTGTATCAGCAGGCTCTGCCGGTCCCTTATAGGGTCTGAGCCAGATAGTGGCTTTATTTCCATCAGCCTTTGCACCATAAAATGAGACATCCTTTGCGTCTGGGTCAAATCTTTTTACAAGAACATCGCCGTATTTGGCGGTATATCTTCTCACTGTTCCTGGATGGTCTTCTGTGGGGCAAGGCCATTGAATACCGTGAGCCTTTTTCAGTCTTGCCCTTGTCATGCCCATAAAGTCATAGGCTGTGCCTTCTGATGCGTGCCTTATCTCGTTCCAGACATCTTCAGAGTTTCTGAAATTAAAGAGTTTCTTTGCCTCTTCAGCCCTACCCAATTTTGCAAAGAGTTTATGGGCAAATTCAATCATTACATCTAAATCAGGTCTTGCCTCTGCCGGCGGCTCCACAGCCTTTTCAAGATACTGGTATCTCCTTTCTGACTGGCCATAAGTGCCGTCCTTTTCCACCCACAGGGCTGCAGGAAGAACCAGGTCTGCAAGCTCTGAAGTCCTTGTGGGATGATAGGCTTCAGACACAACAAGGAATGTGTCTTTTGATTCCATTCCCTTTCTATAAGGCCCTGCATTCGGCAGACTCTGGCCAGGGTTCGTACAGGCAATCCAGAGACACTTGATCTCACCTTTATTGAACGCCCTGAATATATCCACTGCTGTAGGCCCTGGTTTTGGATGTATCCTTCCTTTTGGAACACCCCAGAACCTTTCCATCTCTTCCCTATCCTTTTCATTTGCAACAAGCCTTCCATACGGCAGAAGATGGCTCAAAAGTCCTGTATCCCTTATGCCACCACATGCATTCGGCTGACCTGTCAATGAGAATGGGGTTGCTCCAGGCCTGTTTATCTGACCTGTAAGAAGGTGTAAATTGTGCACAAGGTTATTTGCCCATACACCCCTTGTCCTCTGATTTAATCCCATTGTCCAGAAACTCATCGTTGCCTTCGACTGGGCAAACCATCTCGCTGCCTTTATAATATCTTCCTTTGGACAACCTGAAATCTTTTCTGCCATCTCTGGGGTATATTCCTCAAGGAATTTTACATATTCCTCAAAGGATACCTTCGCAGGTTTGTCATCCTTGATTGTCTTGAATACCACATGGTTATTCACATAGTCTTTGCTGTAAAGTCCCTCTTTGATAATCACATGCGCCATTGCATGCAAAATCGCAAGATCTGTACCAGGCACAAAGCTCATATGCAGGTCGGCAATCCTTGCTGATAGGGTCTTTCTCGGGTCAACCATTATAATCTTCACATCCCTGTTCTTCTGTTTTCTTTCATTTATGAGCCTGAAGATAACAGGATGACACTCCGCCATGTTTGAGCCGATTATGAAAAAGCAGTCCGAATGATAAATATCATCGTATGCACCCATTGGCTCATCTTTACCAAAGGTTGAGACATAGCCCACTGCAGCAGATGCCATGCAGAGACGGGGATTTCCGTCAATATTATTTGTGCCAAGACCTCCCTTGAAGAGCTTGTTCATAAAGTAAGACTCTTCTGTGTATGCCTGTCCCGAGCCATAGAATGCCACTGAGTGCACACCGTGTTTGTTTATCGAATCGGCAAACTTCTCTGTCATTATGTCCATCGCCTCTTTCCATGAGATGCGGACAAACTTATCGCCCTTTTTAAGCATCGGGTATTTTGCCCTGTCAGCAGCATAAAGGATTGGCGGAAGATAATATCCTTTTACACAAAGGAATCCCTTATTCCAGTTGTCTTTATCACCCTGAACAGCGACCACCCTGCCCTTGTCAACACCAACATAAACGCCACAGCCTGCACCACAGTATCTGCATACCGCCTTTACCCATTTTTCCACATGCACTGCCCCTATATTTTTAGGCAAGGGCAACTCAAGACCTATTGCAGATGCTGCTGCAAGGGCTGCCGAGTATTTCAGGAGTTGTCTTCTCGTAATCTCCATCTTATTTACCCCCTTTCGTGTGAAATTTCGGTGTTACAGAGTGAGCGTCATGGCAGAGGAAGCAATTCCTGAGTTTTAGAGGGAGCTTTTTTTCAACATCACTGACCTGTTCACCATGACACCCTCTGCATCTGTAAATGTCAGTTTTTGCAACGAAGTTTTTATCAGTAGAGCCATGACACACCACACACTTGACATTCATGAGTCCATGCTTGCCATCCTGCCATACCTGCATCTGTGTCCCATGACATTCATAACATTCCTGATCCTCGGCAGTCTTTATGTGACCTTTTTCTTTTGCAATAACGATAACAGGTAGGGCAAGAATAAGAAATAGAATTATCAACCTTTTCATGATGCCTCCTTTATTTAACAGAGGTTTAAAAAATTGTGAGGCGGGCATTCTGCCCGCCCATATGAATCTACTTTGTGGCTGTCTTTGCTGCCATTGCATCGGTAAGTATCTTTATACCCTTCTGTGATTCATCCACAGACCTTGTAAGTGATTCCCTTGCCATTTCGGGGTTGTGGAAGCCATCAGAGTTCTCCGCAGTCCAGTATTCCCAGAGGATATGCGCCCTCAGGTGCTGATCCTGAGCCTTCTTTATGGTTTCAGCATCAACACCAGCCTTCTTTGCTTCAACAATCTTATCAATTAAGGCTGAAAGCCAGAACTCAGCCTTCCTCATCTTGCCCTTTGTGTATGCCTTAATAGAGTCAATGGCGTATTTGGCCTGCTTCTCTGTCCATTTGCTGTGGCACTTGAGACAGGTCTCCTTTAATTGCACCTTAGGGGTCACTGCAAAGTGGGATGTATATACCTTTCCTGTCTTTTTGTCTTTCACCTTTGGGGTATGGCAATCATCACATCCAACACCTGCCTTTGCATGTTTTGAGTTATAGAATGTCTCTGCCTCAGGATGCTGAGCCTTCCAGAGGAGACCACCGGTTAGTGCATGTTTGAAGTCAAGAAAGTGGACTTTATTCACATAATGGTCATATAAGTCAAAGACATCCTTATACGGAAAATGGTTTGTCCTTCTGTCTGCCATTGTCACTGTATATTTTGATGTATCAGGGTTTGTTGGGTCATAACCTGGATTACAGTTATACTCCACATGGCACTGGCCACACTGAAGCCTTGTGTCATACTTGTCAAGAAGTGCTATCTTCCTCGTATACCCTCTCACACCAAGGTCAATAACCTTGATTCCTGTCCTCTTTGGGTCCTTATGCCAGAGGGTATCTCCATCAGGTCTTGTAAGGGCATCTATCAAACCATCCCTTACAATCCTCGGCTTTGCTGCATGCGGGTCATGGCAGATATAACAGTTGAGGCCGTGCTGAAGGTTCTTTGCAAACTCAGGAACAAAGGATGTCCTTGACCATTTTGCACCCTTGTCAGGGTCTCCCATATAAGCCCAATCGAGAATGTGATCTTGCGTCTTACAATTCAGGCAAACAGGGTTTGCTGCTGCCGCACTTTGTGGTATAAAAGCCTTATGTTCTTTTGCATCTGGTTTTGTGTCAACAAGCACATCCCATGCCTTGCCACCTTCGAATATATACTGCCAACCGTTCTTGCCCTGGAATCTTCCGCCATACGCCCTATCAACGATAAGGTGGTCAATGAGCATCCATTTGTGGCTCCTTGTGAGGGCATGCTCCTTTGTAAACCCATGACCCATCATAAGCTTGTCCCAGAATGGATTCGGTGCTCTGTTTGTGAGCTGGGATTTCTCATCCCTTGCGGGCCTGTGATAAGCCTCTTTCATAAAGCTCTCATATTGCTCTTTGTGACACTGGCCACATGCCTCCCATGACATATCAGTCGCAGGTCTTGTGTCAGGGCCAGGAGCCTTCAGGTGTTTGTCAAGACCGCTATGACAGTTCACACAGTTTATCTTTGCGTGTTTTCCCATTGTGTGAAGCTCTTTGATCGGTGCATGACAGCTATAGCAGGCTTGAACATCTACCGCCTTCTCTTTTGGCACTGCCTTCTGGGCATCTGCAGGTGTAAAGAAAACTATACCCAGAATGGCAAGAGCCAGCACAGCAAGAAACAATACATATATCCTTTTACCCATTTCTTTACCTCCTTCTTTTAGAAAATTAAACCATCCAAACCCATGGCCTTTAATTAAAAAAGCCAATTATCCTATAGACCTTTATCACCCCCCTTATCTGAGGTTATAATCATAATTAATTCTAAAGCTATAATTTGTAAATTTGCTGTTAATTTTGTGTAAAAGTTGTGTAAATTTAGATCTGATTCTGGGACGAGGTGTTACCTATTTCTGTCTTTATCCTGTTAAGGATATTCTTAATGCTGTCAATCTTCTCTCTCATCTCATGGAGTATCTTTTTTCTTTCCAGTAGCTCCTTTTCACCCATCTCCCTCTGGCTCATGCCTTTCTTTATGGCAGTCTCTATTCCCTCAATAGTCGCCTCTATCTTCTGGAGCATCTCCCAGCGAAATTCCAGCTTGCTCTTATCCATTCTCTCTGCGAAATCATAACGCAGCCTTCCTGACTGAATATCGATGACCTGAAGGAGGTATTCCTTCATCTTCTTGAGGATTATCCTGTCTCCTATGAATTTAGGTAAGGCAAGAGTCAAAGAAGATGCGAGCATCTCAAGCCCCACGGGCTCATCCTTGAACTTGTAATAAAAACCTGATTTCACTGTCCAGAGGGCCTCTGCCTTAACAGCGTCAAAGGGTATCTGGAAGAGTTCTGATGAAAATTTAAGGAGTGCATCAACCGTGTCGTTAATTTTTAATATAAACCTCTTGCATATGGATTCAAATGCCTTTGCGAGTTTCTCGTCTTCAACAACACGCCAGCCGCTAAATGCCTGCTTCACATCTGTTATGACCTGCTGTTGTAGTAGATTATGAAGTTCCTTTAAACCCAGGCTTTTGTTTTCGTTGTAATAGTTTTCAAGATTGGCCATAACCTGAGGTATGAGTTCCTTTTTGAATTTCTCAATATCTTCATCAAGGATGTTCTTTAGGAGCCGTTTTGTTTCTCCATCAAGAAGTATATCAAAGTCCTGTTTTTCGAGCATCACTTCCTGCTTCTTGTTTTCAAATACACCCAGCTTCATCTTCAGTTCTTCAAGGGGCGCTGTCAGGGATTTTAATTCAAGTTCAAGTTCAAATCTTGCCTGGGAGATAATCCTCATGAGGTTACTGGTTACTGATAGTATGAGTATCTTTCCCTTTTCCTCCATGAGAAACTGGTTTAACACCTCTGAGAATTCAGGCAATCTGCTCTTCTGAACCAAATCCTCTGAGCCTGATATTTTGCCCTCCAATGCAAGTCTTGCAGAGACAGGGAATATCCTTACATCTGTGCCCATTGCCTCTTTCAATACACTTTTTGAAAAATCGATGGATTCCTGTAAATCCTTCTCATTCAGATAGTCTGCCTTGTTCAGCAAAAAGAATATCTTGTTTGAGAATTCTTTGACATCCCTCAGAAAATCCAGTTCTGCCTTGCTCATGGGCTGGTCAACAGAAAGCAGAAACATGGCGGCATCGGATTTAGGAAGATACTGGTATGCCACATCCGTATTGTGCTGATAAACAGAACCAACACCAGGTGTATCTATCAGTCTTACTCCGTCTCTAAGATAAGGCGAAGGATAGGTGATTATGACCTCGCTTACATCCTTTATGTTCTTTGGATTGCCCTTCTCTGTAACATATTCCATGAGGCTTTCGGGTTTTATTTCCGCAACCCTTCCATCGTTGAAATAGACCTTGATTCTCAAGGCATCTCCATAGGTCATGATTGTAACGATAGATGTAAGAGGAACAACCGCCACAGGCAGGATATCAGCTCCAAGAAGCGCATTAATAAGGCTTGTTTTCCCACGCTTAAACTGTCCTACCACAACAAGATTAAATGTGTTTTTTTCAATCTTCTCCCTCAACTCCTCGCATGGACACCCTCTTATTGCCTCTATAGCGAGCATCTCATCAATGCATCGTAAAAGCTCACTCTTTAAGTGAGAATATCTTGAGACAGCAGATGACCCTGATAATTCTGATATTTCAACCATTAGTATCACCTCATGTAATAGTTTAGAACTTAACAGGCCTTTACCGATTAACCAATTCACCAGATAATCATTTCACAATCGTCACTGTGCATGGCGCATAGGTCACCACCCTCTTTGATACAGAACCCAGAAGCCAGCTTTCTATCTTGGAACTTTCCCCTCCGGCCGAGTATCACCATACTTCCTGCATAGTCTGACTCCCTCTGGCAGGCATAAAAAAACTCCTGCCCTCATAAGCTTGAGAGTAGGAGTTATCAGCTTCAGAATCCGAAGCGGTTAATGGCGAACTCCATCGCCAGTTCTACAACATTTCCGGACTTATATCCCTGTGAATATATTTTATCACATTAACATCCGAAAGTATAACAATACCCTCTTTTACCATATCGTCAAGGATAGGTAAAACCTTGTTTATGTTTTCCTCTGTATCAACAACTGTAATCAAGATAGGCATCTCCCCTGTGCTTGTGAGCGTCTTCTTTTTATGAAACCTCCTGTGAGGGCCATATCCTGCAATTGCCTTATAAACGGTCGCTCCTGCAATGTCCATCATGATAAATCTTTTAACAATTGCCTCATAGAGTGGCTCTCCTTCCCATTTATCATCCTCGCTCACTATCACCCTGAGCATCTTTGCCTTGCCCTCAAGTTTCATTCTCTTTTCCACCTCCTCACTACCTCTCCCAAAAGTCTCTGACTTTTGGGAGACCTCACTACCTCTCCCAAAAGTCTCTGACTTTTGGGAGACCTCTTTTTCAACTGCTTTGGGGCAGCATTTGACGACATTTGTATCCGAAATCTCCACAAGCCCCTTTTCCACAATTTGATAGACATCAGGTAGAACCTTATTTATCATTTCCTCTGAATCAACAACCTCTATCTTCATTGGCATGCTTGTGGATAGTTCAAGTATCTTTGATGTATGAAAAATACCATCTGTACCATAACCAGCCACACCCCTGAAAACGCTTACACCTGCTATTTTCTTTTTGTAGAAAATATTCATCAGCACCTCATAAACAGGCTTTCCCCCAAATTTGTCGGTTTCATCTACATAGATTGTGAGCTTCTTCGCAGGTCCTTGTTTTACCATAACTGCCTCCTATATTGACTTTGCTATGACCTCTCCGATCTTCAATGCCACAAATCCGACAAAAACACTTAATACCACATTCATGGTGGCGACAAGCCACTCACCGTCTTTTATTAACCTGCCTGTTTCATATTCAAATGTAGAAAAGGTCGTGTACGCTCCTAAAAACCCCACTACCAGAAAGAGCCTCCATTGAGGATTTACCATAAATCTTTCTGTGAATAAAGGCATAAGAAGTCCTATAAAAAAGCTTCCACTAACATTGATAACAAAAGTCCCAAAGGGGAAAATCCTTCCCCATTTCTGGCCTATCCATACGCCAATGGCGTATCTGGCTATAGCACCTAAAAAACCTCCAACGCCTATTATTAGATAGTTTATCATCATTAAAAACTATTGCCCATATTTAAGAGGCCGGAACCTTCAGCCTCAAAAAACGAAGGCAGTTAATGGCGAACTCCATCGCCAGTATTTATAAAGTTTACGGGCACTCCATTATTACCCCACTGGCATAGCTATTAGCTGGAATGGTAAGTGTTAGTTTCTTTATTCTAAAACACATAATATCTCAACCATACATATAAAGTTGAAACAATCACCGTGAGTATCATAATTGGCATCCCGTAAAGCATGAACTTTAGAAATGTTATCTTTCTGCCAGATCTTTCAGCCATCCCAACCACAATCACATTAGCTGATGCACCTATAGCAGTCCCGTTACCACCAAGACACGCACCAAGGGCAAGAGACCACCATACTGGCATCAGTTCAGGTTTGTGAAGTAATTTCACCGCTTCAAGCTCAGGCCACAACTGATGGGCCATATCTATTATCAATGGATTCATCGTGGCAACATAAGGTATGTTGTCAACAAAAGCAGACGCAAATGCTGAGAACCACATAACAAGCATTGATGTGGCAAAAAGATTCCCCTGCGTTAACTCAAGAACTTTTAGAGAAAGCCATTTTATCAATCCTACCTTCACGACTCCCCCTATAATAATAAAGAGCCCTATGAAAAAAAATATGGTTGGCCATTCCACCTCTGCAAGGTAATGATGGGGGTTACGGGTATTTGAAATCAGCAATAAAAAAGCAGCTCCACAGAGTGCCACCGTAGCAGGCTCATAGTGAAAAATCCCGTGAAGTATAAAACCAACAATCACGAGCATAAGAACAAAAAGTGATTTCTTTAATAATACAGGATCCCTAATCGCCTCCGTCTCATTCATTGTAAGGATTCTCTCTTTTAACTCCTGCCTCGTTTTAAGTCTCTTGCCAAATATCAACTTGAGCACGAATAAGTAAACAATCATTATCAATATTACAACCGGTGTAAGATGAATTATGAAATCCAGAAAACTCAGCCTGGCTTTTGAAGCAATCATAATATTTGGCGGATCACCTATTAGTGTTGCTGTTCCACCTATGTTTGAGGCCAACACTTCTGTTATCAAAAAGGGAACTGGATCAACCTCAAGGGCATCTGCAATAAGAAGAGTAACTGGAGCAATAAGAAGAACAGTGGTCACATTATCAAGAAAGGCACTGAGCACAGCAGTTACAACTGAAAATATTATCATTATTCTCAGAGGTTCGCCTTTCGCGAGTTTTGCACTTTTAATAGCGATATATTCAAAAAAACCCGTTGGTCTCATTATGTTTATAATAACCATCATAGAAATGAGAAGAAATATCACATTCCAGTCAACTCCGAATTCTTCAATATGGAATGCCTCATGCTGTTCAAGAATCTTAAGAATAAGCATGAGACCTGCACCAATAAGAGCCACAATGGTTTTATGGACCCGTTCAGATACTATCACAGCATAGGCGATGAGAAATATAAGCGTAGCAGCCCAGAAAGTAGAATTGATTACTACCTGATTAGTGGTCTCAGCAGTCATATTATGCCTCCGTATCCAGCAAGGTCTTCACAATTGCATAATAAAGATCTCTGACATATACCATCCCAACTACATTTTTGCTTTTATCTACCACAGGAAGTCGCTGGAGGTTATGTCTTACAATAACATCAGCACACTCCATCAGCGGGTCCTCTTCGTGAACAGTTATCACATTCTTTGTCATAAATTCATTTACCTTCTTATCAGCAACCCTTTTTGCCATGTTTTCAAGCATGCCATCCCATGTAAACTCACCAAGCTCTGTGTAAGACATATATGCTGGAATCATTGTCCGCAAAATATCCTTTATTGATACAATGCCCACAAGTTTTTTATCCTGGTCAAGAACAATCATTCCCTTCACACCAATCTCTTTCTCACTTCTTCTTGAAACTCGCATCTTGTTTACCGCTTCTTTAAGGGTATTATCTGGGGATAAATAATCAATAAGTGGTTCCATAATATCCTTCACCCTCATCGCATCCTCCTTTATAAAAATTTTATTCTTCTATAACTTCCTTCAACACAACAGTATTGTTATGTTCCCTGTCCTTTGCAGCAAATAAGAGGGTAACCCGTCCTCTCCTTGCCTCTGACCTCAATCTCTCTATTAACCCCTTTTTATCCTTAAGCTCCTCT
>JBBIPQ010000050.1:0-12892 GCA_037442785.1 Nitrospirota bacterium | reverse complement strand
CTCAACACCATGGGTGGTAGAGGATGTTGACGATACCATCACATTTCAAAAAGGTGGTATGCCACCTATCGACTTGATAGGATGGTGATTGAAGATAATGTTTGTATAGCTTAAAAATGGACGCCGATATAACCATAATAGGAGCCGGGGTTATTGGCTTGGCGATTGCTTCAGAGCTTTCTGATAATAACCTGAGTGTATATATACTGGAAAAGAACGAATCACATGGTATGGGGATCAGCTCTCGAAACAGCGAAGTAATCCATGCAGGGATATACTACCCACCTGGCTCATTAAAAGCCAGGTTTTGTGTTGAAGGCAGGGAAATGCTCTATGAGACCTGCACAAAAAATAATATCCCTCACAAAAAAATTGGTAAACTTATACTCGCAACTACAGAAAATGAGATGGTAAAGATTGAGCAGCTTATGCATAATGCACTACTTAGTGGCGTTTCATCTGTTTCACTTTTAGAGCAGAGCGAGATCAGACAAATGGAACCAAATATAAAGGCGTTTGGGGCTCTCTATTGTCCTGATACTGGAATATTGAGCGCTCATCACCTTATGGACTATTATCTCCATACGGCAAAAATGAAAGGGGCTGAAATAGTTTATGGTACAGAGGTGGTAGGGATTGACATGGTAACAAGTGGTTACAGGGTTAGCACTTTGAATAGAGAGGGAGAATACTTCGAATTTACGACTGGGATTGTCATTAATGCGGCTGGTTTGCAATCTGATAGTATTGCAAGAATGATAGGAAAAGATTATTCCCTTCACTACTGCAAAGGGGATTACTTCAGTATTAACAATGTGAAAAGAGGGATGGTGCAAAGGCTTATTTATCCTGTCCCAGAAGAACATCATGTTGGGTTAGGTGTCCATCTGACATTGGATTTAAATGGACGCATGAAGTTAGGACCTGATGCAACTTATATAAATAGAGTAGAAGATTACAGAGTTGATGCGTCAAAAAAAGATCGGTTTTATGAGGCAGCCGTTAAGTTTCTCCCATTCATTAATAAAGAGTATCTTGTTCCTGATATGTCCGGTATCAGACCAAAGCTTCAGGGGCATGGTGAGAGCTTCCGTGATTTTGTCATCAGTGAAGATTTGATAGGTTTTGTCAACCTTGTCGGGATAGAGTCTCCAGGACTTACCGCTGCACCTGCCATCGCAAAATATGTTAAAAAAATAGTGAACGGTGTCAGTTTCCACTAGATATCACATCTTTCCATTGACGGAACTATAGTAAACGAAATAAGCAATGTTACATATTCTGTCATGCCGATTTGTTAGGCATCTTTCTTCAAGAAGATTCCCGACGGGCTGGAATGAGAACACTAAACGGTTATGTCAACTTATTTAATGCGTTTGTATTATTTATGAAGTGTCCCCTTTAAACCTTCGGCTTGCCACATGTAATATATGGGATAGAATCTATATGCCGAGCAATTTTCAACTTCAGGAGTACTGCAAATCAAAAGACCATAAAAATGCCCTTTCTATAGGCGATTTAATGCGGAAGATAGAAATAAAAATATTATTTGAATTGAGAAACGGATGAAAATTTTAATAACCGGGAATATGGGCTATATAGGTCCAAGTGTTGTGCAAAGACTGCGTGTCTCTTATCCAGATGCGACATTAGTTGGCCTTGATATGGGATATTTTGCCAATTGCTTAATAAATGCAGAAATTCTTCCGGAGTGCAGGGTTGACATACAGTATTTTGCAGATGTAAGACATTTCCCGAAAGATTTACTACGTGGTGTGGATGCAATAGTGCATTTAGCTGCAATCTCTAATGATCCAATGGGAAACACCTTTGAAGAGGTAACTTTTGATATTAATTACCGTGCGAGTATCATGCTGGCAAAAAAGGCTAAAGAATCAGGGGTAAAAACATTTATTTATGCTTCAAGTTGCAGCATGTACGGCTATGCTGAGGATGGACCAAGGACTGAAAGATCTCCACTGAATCCACTTACCGCCTATGCTAAATCCAAGGTTTTAACCGAAAGAGACCTGGAAAAAATAGCAGACAGGGAATTTAAGGTAACAAGCCTGAGGTTTTCAACAGCCTGCGGAATGAGCGAACGTTTAAGATTGGATCTGGTCTTAAACGATTTTGTAGCAAGTGCGGTTGCCTCTAAGAAAATCACAATTCTGAGTGATGGAACTCCCTGGAGGCCATTAATTAATGTCAAGGATATGGCAAGGGCTATTGATTGGGCAATAAGTAGAGACATAAATACGGGGGGAGAATTTCTGGCTGTAAATATCGGTTGTGACGAATGGAATTACCGGGTTAAAGATTTGGCTGAAGCTGTAGCAAAGGTTATTCCAGGTGTAGATATATTAATAAATAAGGACGCCCAATCAGATAAACGTTCCTATAGAGTTAGTTTTGGTCTTTTTAGAAAATTAGCTCCAGACCATCAGCCAGAGGTAAGCCTCGAATCAACAATAATGGAGTTAAAAACTGGTTTGGAAGAGATAAACTTTTGCGATGAGAATTTCCGGAACTCTAAATTAATAAGATTAAAGATGCTTAATCATTTGAGGAAGCAAGGGCTTTTAAATGAATATCTTGAATGGACAAATAAATGATTTGGGACAATTGAAAAATGTAAATTCTTTTTGCATTGATAGGAGTAGCAACTAAAATAAATGATAGAAAAGCAGGACAGAAGATGCATCCGAATAATAAATTTCTTTCTTTGTTCGGTATTTAATTATCAAGGATTGAGATGAATAATAAGAAGAAAGTCAATAAAGAAAGAGCGTTTAAACAAAGAGCTGTTAAATCTCAGCTATTAAATGAATACTAATAATACATGTAGATTTTGTGGTAATAAACTAAGATTTACTTTTGTAGATCTTGGTATGTCACCTCTTGCAAATTCATATCTTAATGAAGAACAACTTCAACAGATGGAACCCTTTTATCCATTAACTGTTTATATTTGTGATAGTTGCTTTTTAGTTCAGCTTCCAGAATTTCAATCACCTGAAAATATCTTCAGTGATTATGCATATTTTTCCTCCTATTCTGAGAGCTGGCTTAAACATGCAGAGACATATACTGATCTTATGATGGATCGTTTTGCCTTTAATTCAAATAGCCATGTTATTGAAATTGCTAGTAATGATGGTTATCTTCTTCAGTATTTCAAGGAAAAAGGAATACCTGTACTTGGTATTGAACCAGCTCGTAATGTTGCTGAAGCTGCCATTAAAAAGGGTATTCCCACTTTGATTAGATTCTTCAATACTACTTTGGCTAAAGAATTGATGTCAGAAAAAAAGATGGCAGATCTCATAATTGGTAACAATGTGTTAGCCCACGTCCCGAACTTGAATGACTTTATCATAGGCATGAAGATAATCTTGAAACCTGAAGGTTTGATAACAATGGAATTCCCCCATTTGCTCAGGTTGATTGAGGATAATCAGTTCGATACCATATACCATGAGCACTTCTCGTATTTTTCCTTCCTCACTGTTGAAAAAATCTTTACCCATCATGGACTAACGATCTTTGATGTCGATGAAATACTGACCCATGGAGGTTCTTTAAGAATCTATGCCTGCCATTCTGAATTTAAGAAAAACATATCAGGAACTGTTCAGGATTTAAAAGAAAGAGAAAAAAAGATCGGCCTCATGAATTTAGTTTATTACCAATCTTTTGCGGAAAGGGTGAAAAGAACAAAGAGAGAGATACTCAGGTTTCTGATCGATCTAAGGGAATCAAACAAGAAGATTGCAGCGTATGGTGCACCTGCAAAGGGGAATACCCTCCTGAATTACTGCGGCATAAGAACGGATTTTATTGATTATACCGTGGATAGGAATCCCCATAAACAGGGCTGTTACCTGCCTGGGTCAAGAATACCAATCTATCATCCTGACAGGCTTAGGGAAACAAAACCAGACTATGTGATCATCCTGCCCTGGAACCTGAAAGACGAAATCATGGAACAGGTATCATACATCAGGGAATGGGGAGGAAAGTTCGTTACTCTTATCCCTTCAGTAAAGGTTTATTAATGATATTCACAGAAACTTTCCTTAAAGGTGCGTTTATAGTGGAACCTAAGAAGAGAGAAGACGAGAGGGGATTTTTTGCAAGGACATGGTGTCAGAGGGAATTCAGGGATTATGGCCTTAATACATCCGTAGTTCAGTGCAATATATCTTTTAACAAACGAAAAGGCACCCTGAGGGGAATGCATTTTCAGACCCCCCCATATGAGGAGGCAAAGCTTGTGAGGTGCACCATGGGTGCAATATATGATGTTATTATTGATCTGCGGCCAGACTCTGATACCTTCAAGAAGTGGTTTGCTCTGGAACTGAGTTCAGAAAATAGAAAGATGCTCTATGTCCCGGAGGGGTTTGCCCATGGCTTTGTCACCCTCACTGATAACACAGAAGTCTTCTATCAGATGTCCCAATTCTATCATCCTGAATATGCTGCTGGTGTAAGATGGGATGATCCAGCCTTCAATATAAGCTGGCCTTTAGATGTAAAGGTCATCTCTGATAAAGATAGAAGTTACCCAGATTTTAAGGAGTAATGGATATCAAAGGATTAAAAGATATTGATCCTGGCAAATCAATGTTTGAGCTTATTAAGACCCTTTATCCGATCTGTAGAAGCATAACGGGTGATGGAAATCGAATGACCCTGAATATGATAAAGGATATTATACCCATTGAGATCAAAGAGGTCCCTTCAGGTACAAAGGTATTTGACTGGACCGTGCCAAAGGAATGGAACATAAAGGATGCCTACATTAAGGACTCAAAGGGTGAAAAGATTGTAGACTTCAGGGATTCAAATCTCCATGTCCTCAATTACAGTATGCCTGTTCAAAAAAAACTATCTCTGAAAGAATTAAAGGAACATCTATTCACATTACCTGAGTATCCTGACTGGGTACCGTACAGGACATCCTACTACGAAGAAAACTGGGGCTTCTGTATAAGCTATAACAAGCTTGCAGAACTTCAGGATGGAGAGTATGAAGTTTTCATAGATTCAACTCTTAAGGATGGCTCATTAACATACGGTGAATTCCTTATAAAGGGCAAGATTCAGGATGAGATATTGATCTCCTGCCACATCTGTCATCCCTCGCTCTGCAATGATAATCTCTCAGGTATAGCCCTTGTTACTCATCTTGCAGCATATCTTTCATCCATGCCTCTCAGATACTCGTACCGTTTCCTCTTTATTCCTGGTACGATAGGTTCCATAACTTGGTTAGCCCTCAATGAATCGAGGGTCTCATTAATAAAGCATGGTCTTGTTATAGCTCTTGTTGGTGACAGTGGCCATGTAACATATAAGAAAAGTAGAATCGGAAATGCAGAGATTGATAGGGCTGCCTCTCATGTCCTGAGATCATCAGGTGATGAATATGAGATCATAGACTTCATCCCCTATGGATATGATGAAAGACAGTTCTGCTCACCAGGCTTCAACCTTCCTGTTGGTTGTTTTATGAGGACACCCTATGGAAGGTATCCCCAATACCATACATCCGCTGATAATCTTGATTTCATCAAACCAGAATTCCTTATGGATTCCTTTAGAAAGATATTTAAAATCCTGAACATTATTGATAACAACAGGACCTATATTAATAAAAATCAAAAATGCGAACCCCAACTTGGAAGGAGGGGGCTTTATTCATCAATTGGAGGCGGGCAGGATAAAAGGATCAGAGAATTGGCGATGCTCTGGGTCCTGAATCTATCGGATGGAAAACATTCCCTACTCGATATTGCCGAGATATCAGCAATTGATTTTGACCTTATTAGAGAAATGGCAGAGATTCTCCAGAGACATGAACTATTGGGAGATATAGGATGTTAGAAGGCCAGGTTGCACTGATAACAGGGGCGAGTAGCGGAATAGGCAAAGCGATAACGAGGGCGCTATCAGAGGCGGGTGTTTCTGTATGTATGGTGGGACGCAATAGAGAGAGGCTTAACAGTATCTCAAGATCATTTACTAATAAGCCTTTCAGGATATATGAAGTTGATCTATCAGAGGATGAAGATATTGGAAAACTTACTTCTAATTTATCCAAAACCCTTGACTCCCTTAACATACTCATACATAGCGCTGGAGATTTCACCATGGGAAGTTTTGAAGACCTCTCTGCTGAAGAGTTTGATAGACTTTACAGGATAAATGTAAGGGCACCTTTTTTGATTACTAAAAACTTACTTCCATTAATAAAAAAGGCAAAAGGCCAGATAGTCTTCATAAACTCGAGTGCAGGTCTTCAGGCCAGGGCAAAGATCAGCCAGTATGCAGCCACAAAACATGCCTTAAAGGCAATAGCCGATAGCCTGAGGGAAGAAATAAATTCAGACGGTGTAAGGGTAATAAGTATCTATCCTGGTAGAACAGCAACCCCGATGCAGAAAGAAGTTCATAAAATGGAAGGTAAGGAATACCGGGCTGACCTTTTAATGCAGCCTGAGGATGTGGCTGAGACAGTAATCAATACTCTCAGGTTACCCCGGACGGCTGAGATAACAGATGTACATATCAGACCTATGAAAAAAATATGAACACCGAAACCCCTATCATCAGGATTGAACCTTCAAAAGGCTGGGTCTCTCTGAAGTTCAGGGAGATATGGGAGTACAGGGAACTTCTATACTTCTTGATCTGGCGTGATGTCAAGATAAGGTACAAACAAACTGTCCTTGGCATCGGATGGGCCATCATCCAGCCTTTCCTTACAATGGTTGTCTTCAGCATCTTCTTTGGAAAACTTGCAAAAGTACCCTCAGATGGTATCCCCTACCCTATCTTTGCCTATGCAGGTCTTGTTCCCTGGACCTTCTTTTCCAATGGCCTAAGCAAGGGCTCAAATAGCCTTGTTAGCAGCTCCAATCTAATAAAAAAGATATATTTCCCAAGGCTTATAATACCAGTGTCTTCAGTTCTATCCGGTCTACTGGATTTCATACTTGCCTTCATAATCCTGATAGGCATGATGTTTTACTTTGGCATATTCCCTGGCTCAAAAATAATATGGATCCCTCTACTCCTTTCCCTTTCTTTACTCACATCCCTTTCGGTTTCACTGTGGTTATCTGCCATGAATGTCCAGTTCAGGGATGTACAGTATATTACACCCTTTCTAACCCAATTATGGCTCTTTGCAACACCCATTGCATATCCAAGCAGCCTCCTTTCAGAGCCATGGAGAACCATCTATGGATTAAACCCAATGGTTGGTGTTGTTGAGGGTTTTCGTTGGGCATTGTTAAATACAGATACTGCACCAGGCCCTGTGATAGTAGTATCATCCTTAGTGACAGTAATCCTTTTAATAGGCGGTGCCTTATACTTCCGCCGCATGGAAAAAAGCTTTGCAGACGTGGTTTGAGAACAATGAGTGATATAGCAATCCGTGCGGACGCCCTCAGCAAACAATATTATATAGGCAGGAAACAGGAGAAATACAAGACCCTGCGTGATACACTTGCAGATGCCTTTATTGCACCATTCAGAAGAGCAGGCAGACTGTTACGTGGTCAGGCAACAGGTGCAGCAACTCTTAATGAAACAATATGGGCACTTAAGGCTGTATCCTTCGAGATCAAAAAGGGTGAGGTCGTTGGCATCATCGGACGAAATGGTGCGGGCAAAAGCACACTGCTGAAAATCCTTTCGCGCATTACTGAACCAACCAGAGGATATGCAGAAATCCGTGGAAGGATTGGTTCTCTATTAGAGGTGGGTACAGGATTTCATCCTGAACTTACTGGAAGGGAAAATATTTATCTCAATGGGGCGATTCTTGGTATGACTAAGGCTGAGATCGAAAAAAAATTTGATGAGATAGTGGCCTTTGCAGAGGTCGAAAAATTCATTGACACTCCTGTCAAACATTATTCAAGCGGTATGTATCTTAGATTAGCATTTGCAGTCGCAGCACATTTAGAGCCAGAGATATTGTTTGTAGATGAAGTTCTGGCTGTTGGAGATGCTCGGTTCCAGAAAAAATGTCTTAATAAGATGCAGGATATTGGCAATCAGGGACGAACAATCCTGTTCGTATCCCACAATATGGCAACGATAACAAGGCTCTGTAGTCGTGCAATTCTACTGGATGAAGGCAATCTCTTAAATGATGGTCCTTCCGTTAATGTTGTTGCTAATTATCTAAGTTCTGGAAACGGGACATCTGCGGTCAGGCTATGGAATGACCCTGAAAATGCGCCAGGTGGTAATGTGGCAAGATTGAAAGCTGTAAGAGCACTTACCATTGATGACAAACCGAATGAAGTATTCGATATAGGGCAACCCATAAAAATAGAGATGGAATATGAGGTCATAAAAGCAGGTCACATTTTGTTGCCCCATTTTGCCTTCTTCAATGAGGAGGGAGTCGCAATATTCATAAGCCTCGAGCAGGATCCGGACTGGAGGGGACAACCACGCCCCAAAGGACGATATACAAGTTCTGTAATAATACCAGGAAACTTCCTATCTGAAGGCAAACTCTTTGTTGAGGCTGATGTCATTACAACAGAACCTGTTACCTGCCAGTTCTCAGTTAGAGACGCAATAGCTTTCCAGATTATGGATGGAGGAAACAAGAATTCAGCGAGAGGCGACTGGATTGGGCACCTTCCGGGTCTTGTTAGACCATTATTGGAATGGAAAACACTGTATTTTTCAAATTAATAAATTGAAAGATCTTATCAAAAATATATTCAGAAATTTTGGCATAGAGATAACAAGGTATACTCCAGATGTTTATAAAGACGTTATATCTCTCAAAACCAGAGATTACAGTATCGGGAATATGCTTTTATCTTATAGAATAGAGCCTTTTTTATTAGGACCGGGCGAAAGCATTCCTAACAGCCATACCAATTACTGGGAATCCTATCAAATAGCAATGACATTTTTAAACATGGGATACAATGTAGATATAATTGATTTCAGAAACAGAACATTTACTCCTGAGAAGGATTATTCCATTTTTGTAAGTGCACGCACAAACCTTGAGAGAATAGCAAATCTGTTGAATAAAGACTGTATAAAGGTAGCTCATCTTGACACGGCTCACTGGATCTTTAATAACCATGCCTCATTTAAACGAGGCCTTGACCTGCAAAAAAGAAGGAATAAAACGATAACCATTAAAAGTCTGAGGATAATAGAATCAAATCTTGCGATTGAATGCGCTGACTTCGCAACTATCCTTGGCAATCAATTTACTGAAAGCACATATAAATATGCCTGCAAACCTATATTTAGAGTTCCTCTTCCAAGCTGTTTAACGTATCCATGGTTTGAAGGAAAAGACTTTGATACCTGCAGGAAAAATTTTATGTGGTTTGGCAGTAGTGGATTGGTCCACAAGGGATTAGACCTTGTCATAGAGGCCTTTATGGGAATGCCTGAGTACAATCTTACAATCTGTGGACCGATTCAGGAAGAAAAAGAGTTCGAAGATATATATTATCATGCCCTTTACAGGACACCAAACATAAGAACTATGGGTTGGGTAGATGTAAACAGCGATTTATTCAAAAAAATTGCAAACGATTGTCTGGCGGTTATCTATCCATCCTGTTCAGAAGGGGGGGGCGGAAGCGTAATAACATGTATGCAGGCAGGATTAATACCAATAGTCAGCTATGAGACAGGTGTGGATGTTCATGACTTTGGAATAATCCTTAAGAGTTCCTCCGTTGATAACATAAGAGAGACCGTATATGAAATATCAAATTTATCTGATTCAGAATTAAAACAAATGGCTTATAAAACATGGGAGTTTACAAGATCAAACCACTCCAGAGAGTGTTTTGCAAGAGAATACAAAGAAGTGACGCAGAAGATTATTTTGGAATGGAAGAGAAAAGAGGAGAACAAATGTATAAAAAACTGATATTATTTTTTCTCTTGTTAGCACCCTTTCTGTCATGCCAAGAGGGCATCGCTGATACTATTCCTGATTGGACATTTGTAACAGAAAGACCTTTTCCGCTAATTAACCCATCTGTTATCAACAATCCTGTTATTAAAGCGAGTGATGTTACAGAGGGAGCATGGTTTGTTGCAGATCCCTTTCTTTTTTATGAAGATGGTCAGTGGTATATGTTCTTTGAAGCATTGATAAAGGGATCAGGAGGCTTAGGAGCTATTGGACTGGCAAGAAGTTCTGATGGAATTCACTGGAATTATGACAGAATAGTTTTACAGAATCCTTGGCACAATTCATATCCATTTGTTTTAAAACATGATGGAAAATATTACATGATACCCGAGTCTTATCAGCAGAATTCTGTAATCGTATATGAAGCCTCCAACTTTCCATATGATTGGAATCCTGTGGCAACCATATTAGATGGAAAACCCTTTGTGGACCCTTCTATCTTTCGATATAACAACAAATGGTGGATGTTTGTGAGTGATTCAAGTAGTGCTAACTGTTATCTCTATTACTCTGATGATTTGCTAACAGGATGGATTGAGCATCCCAAAAGCCCAATAGTATCAGATGATACCAGCATGGCAAGACCTGGTGGGAGGTCATTTGTTTACAACAATGGAAAGATTATCAGGATTGCCCAAAAAGATGATTTAATCTATGGAGAAAAAGTAAGGGCCTTTGAAGTAGATCTACTCACTGAAACAGAATATGCTGAGCACGAAATACCAGAAAGCCCGATCCTCGGACCCGGCAATGATTGGAATGCTACAGGTATCCATCAGTATGACTGCTGGTGGGTAAATGACAAATGGTTATGCGCTGTGGACGGCAAGGATAATGCAGGCATCTGGTCAATAGGAATATACGTCAATGAAAACCCCCACCGTCCCATTGCAAATCCAGGTCCTGACCAGACTGTAACAGAAGGTTCAATCGTCACACTCAACGGTTTAGCAAGTTATGACCCTGATGGAGACCCCTTAATTTATAAATGGACTCAATTAGAGGATATAAATACCATAATCCTTTCAGATCCCTCATCACCCACTCCATCGTTTATTGCACCAACTGGAATTTCAGCCCCTGAAACCTTAATCTTTCAATTAGTGGTGAATGATGGTGTTGCTGATAGTCTTCCTGATACTGTAAGTATTACTGTAACCCCTAATAATATTATTTATCTAAGCGACCTCAACTGGACATCAGCCACTAATGGATGGGGACCTGTTGAAAGGGATAGAAGCAATGGTGAGCTTAACAGTGGTGATGGCAGCACAATCCAATTGAATGGCACTTCCTATACAAAGGGTCTTGGTGTTCATGCCAGCTCAGAGATTGTCTATAACCTAAATGGTCAATATTCAACCTTCCTTTCTGATATAGGCGTAGATGATGAAGTTGGAAACAATGGCTCCGTTACATTCCAGGTCTGGGGTGATGGCATAAAGCTTTATGATAGCGGTATAATGACCGGCTCATCTGCCACTAAATCCGTGAACCTGAATATTACAGGGGTGAATTCCCTTAAACTCGTCGTAACCAACGGAGGTGATAACATTAACTATGATCATGCTGACTGGGCTGATGCAAGGGTAATAAAGTAATAACTATTTGCTATGTCATAGATTTGTATAGCATTCAACACTAAATTCTAAAATCTAAATCAATAAAAAAGGAGACCTCCATGAATCACATTAAAATTAAAAACATTAGACATTATCTTTTTGGCCTTCTTATTGTAATGCTCTTCAGTTCTTCTTTGCATGCCCAGGCCACCTGTCCCGAAGGGCAAGTTCATTACTGGAAATTAGACGAAAACCTCTCACCTTACATGGACCTTTATGGCCTCAATGCCACGTGCACAAACTGCCCCTCATCTGTAGCAGGCATCGTTAACAATGCCCAGCAGTTCTCATCATCAACTGCTGTTAATGTCCCCTCGGATACATCCTTTAACTGGTCAGGCAGTTTTTCCATAGAGTTCTGGATGAAGACCGAAGCATCAAGCACGTGTTCAGGTAATCAAGTTGTTATTGGCAGAGACGGTCCCTCCCCTATTCAGTGGTGGATAGGCTGTAAGGATGGCGGGAATGCCTCTTTCTATTTGGGAGACAATAGTGATAACTGGGCTTACCTAAACGGTACCACTGACATAACAGATGGAAACTGGCATCACATAGTTGCAATAAGGAATGCAGTCACAAATGAATTAAGTCTTTACGTGGATGGCGCCAAAGAAGCCTCTGTTATAAAAACCTTTACAGGCAATTTTGACTCTACTGCACAAATCAATATCGGCTGGTTAAACCTGGCATCTGGATATCATTTTATCGGAATCGTTGATGAGATAGCTATTTATGATAGAGTCCTTATAGAAAATGAGATACTGTCGCATTATTATCTTTCACGAAACTACTGCGAAATGTGTAATAGCCCTGTCAGGATCATGCCTCTTGGAGACTCAATTACATATGGATATAATGATCCTAACATTCAACCCGAATATAGAGTTGGATACAGGAAAACTCTCTTTGATCTTTTGCAGAATTCAGGATATTATTTTGATTTCGTGGGTCAATTTCAGAATGGTCAAGGAATAAGCCCATTTGATCCTGATCACCAGGGTGTTGTGGTAAATGGTGGTTTCACAGCTCAGGACATGGCGAACAACGTATATTCTTATTTATCTGGAAACCCTGCGGACATCATCCTTTTACATATTGGCACTAATAATATCTGTGAGACAACGCTATCTTATATTGAGGCGATCCTTAATGAGATAGACCGTTTTGATGAAAAGATTACGGTTTTGCTGGCTCGTATTATAGCAACCACTAACAGTAGCCTCAATTCTTGCGTAATAGCCCTCAACAATGCTGTTGAATCCATGATTAGTAGCAGAAC
>JBBIPQ010000049.1:0-13090 GCA_037442785.1 Nitrospirota bacterium | reverse complement strand
TTTATATAATAGGGGTTCCCCTTGGGGCATACCTGAGTGCAAAGGGACTTGGAGAGTTCAAATTAAAGGCACCAGGGGCTAATGAGCTTATGACAGTTTTTGGCGGTGGTCTCCTCATGGGTTTTGGGGCTGCTACGGCAGGTGGTTGAACGGTTGGGCATGCGCTGACAGGTGTGTCAGCCCTATCAATTGCAAGCATTGTCTCAACCATATTCATTATCCTTGGCAACTGGACCATGGTTTACTTTAAGTTCATTAAGCCCATGAAGGAGTAAATACCTTTTTCAGGAGTTGAATCCTTAAATAGAGAAGAAGACTCTTAGATAGAAGGTGAAATGGTTGAAAATCGATATGGCACAGAAATTGTTATTCTATTTACAATAAGGGCTGATGCCCAATAAGAAAGGAGGTGAGAGACAATGACAAAGAGAATACTTGCTATGGCGGTTATTCTTGTATTTGCTCTCGGTCTTATTGGTCTTGCCTTTGCAAGCACTGAGGTTTCAGGCAAGATAACAAAGATAGAGGGCAACAAGCTTACCATTAAGACTGCTGATGGGAAGGAGACAACCGTTGAGGTTAAATCAGCAAAGGGACTTAAGGTAGGTGATGACGTAACCGTAAAGGATGGCGTGGCTACGAAGGCAACTAAGAAGAAAAAGGCAATAGAGGGGTGCTAAAGATAAAATAAAGGGTTGTGTGCGCAAATTTGCCCACAACCCTTTTTGTTTTATGTAAATCCCACCTGTGGATTTTATAAAAAAAATATTTTAAACTACAATACCACTCTGTCCAAAATAAAGTGACAGAGGTATTTAAATGGGCATAAGACCTCAAAAACACAAAACAAAGCGACGGAATTTTATTTAAAGGTAGAATGAGGTTATGAATGTCTTTTGAGATTATTTTATGGTGATAATAGGTTATTTAACAAGTTACATTAAGGTGTCGCCTTTTGTGTTTTCTCGGTCTCATGCCCATTTAACATTTATCTTGGACAGATGTGCTACAATAAAAAGTCATATATTTATCTATTCTTAATGTATTAAAGGAGTCAGATGGAAGAGGTCAGGATCGACAGAAAGATAAATATCAAGGGGCTTGTATGTCCTTATACATTTGTCAAATCTAAACTTGCCATTGAGGATATGGAGATAGGGGAGGTGCTGGAGATACTCCTTGATTATGAGGAGGCCTCAAGAAGCATACCAAAATCCATGGAGGATCACGGTCATAAGGTGCTTAAGGTTGAAAAGATTAATGATACAGACTGGGTAATCCTTGTAAGAAAGGAGAGGGATTGATGGAATTTACAGAGGACCAGCTCCAGAGATATAGCAGACATATCATCCTTCCAGAGGTTGGTGGTAAAGGCCAGAAGAAATTTTTGCAGGCAAAGGTATTTATAGTTGGTGCTGGTGGTCTTGGCTGTCCCGTTGGATATTATCTTGCTGCTGCAGGCATAGGAACGATCGGGATTATTGACAATGACACCGTTGAGTTGAGCAATCTTCAGAGGCAGATTGCCCATAACACCGAAAGACTCGGTTATCCAAAGGCAGAATCAGCAAAGGCAACCTTTGAGGCACTGAATCCTGATGTGAGGGTAATAGCCATTAAGGACAGGATAACAAAGGACAACATCTTAGACCTTATAAAGGATTATGACATCGTTGTTGATGGAAGTGATAATTTCCCAACACGTTATCTTGTGAATGATGCCTGTGTTATGCTTAAAAAGCCCCTTGTGAGTGGTGCTATCCTGAGATTCGAAGGTCAGGTTACAACGATAGTTCCTGGTGAGGGACACTGTTATAGATGCCTGTTTGAGGAGATGCCCCCGCCAGGCCTTGTACCATCCTGTCAAGAGGCGGGTGTTATAGGGGCCATTACAGGCGTTGTTGGGTCTTTACAGGCCATTGAAGTCTTTAAATTGATCCTTGGAAAGGGTGAGATATTAAAGAATACCCTCCTGATTTATGATGCTCTCAAGACAGGCTTCAGGCGTGTCCGCATACCAAAGAATCCTGACTGTCCTGTCTGCGGGGACAGACCTACCATCACAGAACTCCAGGACTATGACGCAGGATACTGCAGGGTCTGAGGTAAGAGAAAGACTGATAATACCATCCAGGATCCTTGAAGAGATGGTCTCCTATTGTATGGAGGGTTATCCAAATGAGGCCTGTGGTATCCTGGCTGGGAAGGATGGGGTAGTTAGCAATATCTACAGGATGAAGAATATAGAAAACTCTCCAGTGAGTTACATGATGGACCCATCAGAACAGTTCAAGGTCATGAGAGAGATGAGGTCAGAGGGCCTTTTGATGCTCGCTATATTTCATTCCCATCCTGGTGCTTCTGCCTATCCATCTGCAAAGGATGTTAATCTTGCCTTTTATGATGATGTGGTCTATATAATCATAAGTCTTGCTGAGAATGTTCCAGTTGTTAAGGGTTTTCTTATCAGGGAGGGAAGGATCGAAGAGGTAAATATAGTGACTGAATCAGCATCCCCTTAGGTATTTAATTTTTCCCATCCTTTAGGTTAAAATACATCTCAAAAATTTTTATTATTAAAATCTAAATCTTCACATCTGGAGGTGACTATGGGACACGTAAGGGGCTTAAAGTGCAGAGAATGTGGCAGAGAATATCCTGTAGAGCCGTTTTATGTCTGCGAGTTCTGTTTTGGACCTCTTGAGGTAGTCTATGATTACAAGAGTATAAAGAAGAGCCTTACGAGGAAGAACATAGAGAAGAGGGAGAAGAATCTCTGGAGGTACAGGGAATTACTCCCTATTGACGGGGAGCCACAGGTTGGTCTAAAGTCAGGTTTCACGCCATTGATTAGGGCAGAAAAGCTGGCAAAGGAACTTGGTGTTAAGGACCTTTACATAAAGGATGATACCGTTGCCCATCCAACCCTCTCCTTTAAAGACAGGGTTGTGGCGGTGGCCCTCACAAAGGCAAAGGAGTTTGGCTTTGATACAGTGGCTTGTGCATCAACCGGGAATCTTGCCCATTCTGTTTCCGCCCATGGAGCTAAGGCTGGTCTGAGGAGGTTTGTCTTTATTCCAGCCACACTTGAGCCAAGCAAGATAGTGGCATCCCTTATTTATGAACCCTACGTAGTTGCGGTTGATGGAAATTATGACGAGGTCAACCGACTGTGCAGTGAGATAGCTAATAGATACAGGTGGGCCTTTGTGAATATAAATATAAGGCCCTTTTATGCGGAAGGGTCAAAGACCCATGGATTCGAGATCATAGAACAGCTTGGCTGGAGGGCACCAGATAATGTTGTGGTTCCCTGTGCGAGCGGTTCCCTTCTTACCAAGATATGGAAGTCCTTTAAGGAGTTTAAGGAGATCGGAATCATAAAAGAACTTGATACAAAGGTCTTTGCTGCTCAGGCCACAGGATGTTCTCCGATCACAACCGCCATAAAACAGGGTACTGATGTGGTGAGGCCTGTAAAACCTGATACAATTGCCAAGTCCCTTGCTATTGGAAATCCCGCAGATGGTTATTATGCTGTTCAGGCTGTTCGAGAGACTGGAGGCTATGGAGAGGATGTGAGTGACGATGAAATAATAGAGGGCATAAAGATGCTGGCGAGGACAGAGGGGATATTTGCTGAAACAGCAGGGGGTGTTACCCTCGCATGTACTAAGAAACTGATCGAATCCGGAAGGATCAGGAAGGATGAGACAACAGTGATCTGTATTACAGGCAATGGTCTTAAGACACAGGAGGCCCTTAATGGCCGTATGGTTTCACCCTATTATATAAAACCGAATATCTCATCTTTTGAAGAGGTACTCGGAAAGATAGGAGGTAATTAATGGCAGTCAAAGTAAGAATCCCTACACCTTTACAGAGATTAACTCAGGGAAAGGAAGAGGTTGAGGCAGAACCAGGAACTGTTATCGAGATTATTACTGAACTGGACAGGCGGTTTCCAGGTCTTGGTGAGAGGATATCCGAAGGAGGAAAGGTAAGACGTTTCGTTAACATCTATGTCAATGAGGAGGATATAAGATTTCTTCAGGCTGAAAGTACACCCGTCAAGGACGGAGATGAGGTCTCCATAGTACCGGCAATTGCTGGCGGCAATAAGGAGGATTTATGAAAAAAAGGGTGAGATTGACCTTTCCGCAGCACCTTATTAAGGAACCGGTAATCTTCACGATGGCAAAGAGGTTTGATGTGATGCCTAATATAAGGAGGGCAAGGGTGACTGAAACAGCGGGAGAGATGATCCTGGAGCTTGAGGGGACCGAGGAAAACCTTGAGAAGGGCATTCAATCCTTGAGGGATCAGGGGGTTGAGGTCGAGCTTGTTGAGGGTGATATTATAGAATGATGGGAAAAGGGGGTTACGAGAGTCAGAGGAACGTCTTCTCTCCAGAAGGCAGGATTGATTCAAGAGATTGGAAGGGTCTCATTGAAGAGTACAGGGATTTTCTCCCGGTTTCTGAAACAACACCGATTGTAACACTCCTTGAGGGAAATACGCCCCTTATTAAGGCCGATAATCTTACAAGGAAGGCTGGTCTAAACCTTGAGCTTTATCTCAAGTTCGATGGTCTTAATCCAACAGGTTCATTCAAAGACAGGGGTATGACCCTTGCCATATCAAAGGCTGTGGAAGAAGGGTCCAAGGCCGTCATATGTGCCTCCACAGGTAATACATCCGCATCTGCTGCTGCTTATGCTGCCAGGGCAGGTATAAAGGCGATAGTTATCATCCCTGAGGGAAAGATAGCCCTCGGAAAACTTTCTCAGGCACTGATCCATAATGCCTATGTCTTACAGATAGAAGGAAACTTTGATGAGGCACTTCATATCGTCAGGAGCCTTGTTGAACGTTACCCGATTACCCTTGTTAATTCTATTAACCCGTACCGGCTGGAAGGACAGAAGACAGCAGCCTTTGAGATCTGTGACAGGCTTGGAAGATTCCCTGATTTCCATGCCCTTCCCGTAGGAAATGCTGGTAATATCACTGCCTACTGGAAGGGATACAGGGAATATCTGAATAATGGCAGGATCGATTCACTTCCCAGGATGCTTGGGTTTCAGGCGGCAGGTGCTGCTCCGCTCGTCCTTGGACATCCAGTTGAGAGACCTGAGACAATAGCAACAGCGATCAGGATAGGCAGACCTGCAAGCTGGAAGGGTGCGATAGCAGCAAGGGATGAGTCAGGTGGTAGGATTGAGGCAGTTACAGATGAGGAGATACTGAATGCATATGGACTGATCGCAGCAACTGAGGGGATATTCTGTGAGCCAGCCTCGGCAGCCTCAGTGGCTGGTGTGATAAAATTATACAAAGAGGGTTATTTTCAATCACAAAGCCTTGTTGTCTGTACCCTTACAGGTAATGGTCTGAAAGACCCTGACACAGTCTTCAGGGTCGCAAAGGAGCCTGTGAAGGTAAAGGTGGATATAGGCGAGATTTCCAGACTTGTAGAGGAGATACTTTGAAATACGTGATAATCATAGGTGATGGGATGGCTGACAGGCCATTAAAGGAACTTGGTGGTAAGACGCCATTACAGGTGGCATTTACACCAAATATGGATAAGATGGCAAGGGAGGGTATATGTGGCTCTGTCAGAACGATACCACCAGGGCTTCATCCTGGCTCAGATATAGCAAATATGAGTATCCTTGGCTATGACCCGAGAGTATTTTATTCAGGTCGAGCTCCCCTTGAGGCTGCCAGCATGAAGGTTGAACTCGGAGAAAATGATATAGCCTACAGATGCAACCTCGTAACCCTTAAACATAACAGGGATAAGACAAAGGCTATTATGGAGGATTACAGCGGAGGACACATAAGCACTGAAGAGGCTACAATTCTCATTAGGGAACTCGATAGGGAGCTTGGTGGTAATGATATTAATTTCTATCCAGGGGTCAGTTACAGACACCTTATGGTATGGAGGGACGGCTGTCTTAATATTGAATGCACACCACCTCATGATATAATCGGAAAGGATATCGCTGATTATCTCCCTACAGGCAAAGGGGAGGAAGTATTGAGAAGACTCATGAGAGACTCGGTAGGGATCCTCGATTCCCACCCTATAAACCGGGAGAGGGTTGCAAAGGGTAAGAGACCTGCCAATAGCATATGGCTCTGGGGACAAGGGAAAAAGCCTGATATACCGAGGTTCAGGGATAAATATTCCATAGATGGAGCCATTGTATCTGCTGTTGATCTCACAAAGGGTCTTGGTATTTATGCTGGTTTTGAGACCCTCAATGTCCCTGGGGTTACGGGTTATATTGACACAAACTATGCTGGAAAGGCAGAATACTCCCTTGAGGCATTGAAAAGGGTCGATCTTGTTTATATCCATGTGGAGGCACCTGATGAGGCGGGACACTCAGGTAATTACAGGGACAAGATTAAAGCCATTGAGGATATCGATGCACTCGTTGTTGGAACGATCCTGAGAGGGATGAAATCTTTTGAGGAATACAGGATACTTTTAATGCCTGATCATGCAACCCCTATTGAGGTAAGGACCCATACGGATGAACCAGTGCCTTTTGTCATATTCGATAGCAAGATTAAGAAGAGGAATGAAGGGGCAACTTTTGATGAGACCATCCTCCTGAGGGATGATAAGATGGTCTTTGAAGAGGGGCATAAATTAATGGACTTCTTTATTCATGGAAAGGTATAGCAGTAACCGCTATATCCTGACTTGGATTACCCTTTTATCTGTAACTATCTTATTAACCCTTACATCATGATCTTCAGAGGGTAAGGCGTTAACAATCTGTTCCTCATAAGCAATCGCTATAAGGGGGATATCTCTTTTTAGTCCAGCCAGAAGCTTATCATAATAGCCAGCGCCATATCCGAGTCTGTTACCATCAGGATC
This sequence comes from Nitrospirota bacterium, assembly GCA_037442785.1. Classification (GTDB taxonomy): domain Bacteria; phylum Nitrospirota; class Thermodesulfovibrionia; order Thermodesulfovibrionales; family UBA9159; genus JBBIPQ01. Next base: position 6,186 of record JBBIPQ010000049.1, on the reverse strand, counting down.
AAAGGCAACACCTGGCATAATCACCAGGTCAACATCATTGATGTCCCTTTGCCTTTCAGGAACGGCTTCAGGTTCAGGAATGCCCATGAAACCTGGTTTGATCTCCTTGGTATCAAGGATCTCGTAGAGTATTAATCTCCTCTCTATGTTGTCAACCTTTGGCAGGACTATCCTTTTTCCTCTTTTTAATGCCTCTTCTATATGGGGCAGCGTGGCCACCTCAGACCGAAAGGAAGCAAAGTAAAGGATGGTATTTGCCTTTTCAAAGTCAGGTGAGGAGAGGACCTTATCCATAATCATGTTATCTTTTTTGAGCCTTATCTCAGGGTCAATAGAGTCCCTCTTCCTGAGTATATCCTCTCTTATGGTTTTCTTATCCAGCAATCCTCTTTTCCATCTCGTTTTTTATAGTCTTGATGGACTCAGTAACATTCTTAATATTTGCAGGAGAGACACCTGATAGGTCAGCCTCCATTATCTCTTGATCAAATTTTATATGGCCTAAATATTCCATATCTCCGATATTCTTCCTGATGAATTCTATGTCCCTTTTTCCCCTGACCTTATTTGCCACGACAAAGACCCTTCTTATACCTAGGGCCTTTGCCATCTCCCTGACTGTGTTTGCTGTCTGGATACTCCTCTGACCTGGTTCTACCACTACAATAAAGGCATCAACTGCCTCAGCAGTTCCCCTTGTAAGGTGTTCTATACCAGCCTCCATATCAACAATGACTATCTCATTACTGTTAACGATGAGATGCTTCAGGAGCCTTCTTAAAAATACATTCTCAGGGCAATAACAGCCGGAGGCAGCCTCTTTTGACTTCCCTGTAATGAGTAGGGTTATGTTTCCGAACCTGAAGCCAAACTCATCGGGTATGTCATCCACCCGTGGGTTTAACTTGAATATACCGCCGCTTTTCCCAGGTCTGGCACCTGTCCTCTCCTCAATCAGATCGGACATCTCTGCAATAGGTCTTATCCTGGATGAATCTGATTGTGAAATACCAAGGGCTGCTGCGAGATTCGCATCAGGGTCTGCATCTACTGCTATCACCCTCTTACCCTCAGTAGCGTAGAGGTGGGATAAGACCGCTGAGAGAGTTGTCTTTCCCACCCCTCCTTTTCCGGTAATCGCTATCTTCATGTATTATGATAACATATCATGACCCAATTAGATGGCATTTTCCACAATCAGAGGCTGGTGATGCCATGCTACCATTGTGGCAGGTTCCACAATACTTACCCTTGTTTATCTCCTCCATGGTCATCTTGCCCTTTGTCTTCTTCATCTGGAATGTGGATGGATGGCATTGGTCACAGGAAAATAAAGCTGTATGAAACTTATGACTGAAGACAACATCCCCTATAGCTTCAACCTTATATCTCAGGTCCTTCCCAAAGCCCTTCATTTCATGACACCTGTTACACTCCGATGAAGAAAATGCCTTTTTACCATCATGGCAGGCACCACAGAACATTCCTTTATATATGTCATCCATGTTGATCCTTGTGAGACCTTTCTTCATTGGAAAGATTCCAGGGTGGCATTCCTTGCATCCATGACCCGCATGCCTTTCATGGTCAAATCGGGCAGGTAAGGATGTATAAGAGAATCCAATGACCTTGAGGTTATGACAGTCATTGCAGAGAGCCGTATTGGTCTTCATGAAACTATGGGCCTTAAAGGAATGGCACTGATTGCAATGGTAACCCTTATCCCTGTGCAGAGGATGGGGGAAGGATCCCTTCTTCGCTGATACAAAGTCTTGATAGGAATGGCACCTGAAACAGGGCAACTCTCCGTATATGTCATTTACGGTTAGTATCGCCTCAGTTTTTTTAGAGATCTTTTCTGTTGTTGTTTTTGGTGAACAAGCAGATATAAATGAGATTATCACGAATAGGATTATAATCCATCTCATTTCTCTTCTCCCTCACGGCTACCGAATTCGAGTTCATATTCAAGGGGATGCTCATGCTTTAACTGCTCCATGCTTATCTTGCCCGTTATCCATGTCATACTCATCGGGAATTTGTCCCACTTGAGGTGCTCGTTGTAGAAGTGCCAGAACAATATAAAGACGATAGCGAGGAGGGCCTCATCACTGTGAAGTATGGCAACCACTTCCCATATCCAGCTAACACTCCATTCTGGAAAGACATAGGCTGCCTTTGTAGGGAAGGCAAGGGCAAGGCCTGAAAGACCTATGATTCCCATGCCCCAGAAGACTGCCCAGTAGTCAAATTTATGTATGTAACTGAATCTACCGAATCTTGGTTTTGTCTTGCTAAGGCCGAAGAAATAGAGCATATTCTGTATAAGGTCAAGGACATCCTTTGGCAGAGGTATAATGGTCGTGTTTGCCCTTATCTTCATCTTACCAGTTGCCAGCAGATAGGCGAGATAAAGGACATGCCACAGAAAGTCAAGAAGCATTGTTACTCCAGCTATCCTGTGTATCAGACCTGCGGTCTTTGGCCCTCCCAATAACCTTATCCACCATCCCGCATGCTCCAATGTTGGCTCAGGATACTTTAATGCCCATCCTGTGAAGGCAAGCAATAGGAAGGTTACAAAGAGTATCACATGCTGAATCCTGAAGATTATATTGAAACGAAGATATTCCCTTATTTCACCCATCTTATTATTCCTCCTTTCCTTTTCTGAAGACCCTGTCTCTTATTTCAGAGTATGCCTCTAAGAGGACATGTCCTACGACAAAGGCGAAAACAGACAGGGTAAGAATTATCAGCCCCTTCTCAGCATAGTATGGTATGGGGTTGTCCTTGCCAATAGGTTTGTGAGTAATGGCTGTTACGAATTTTTTGTTTGCTCCCTTGTGACACTTACCACAGGTCTCGATCCTCTTTTCCCATGATACAGGAGATTCAGGATCATCCCATTTCTTTATATCATGATAGCCATGGCAATCCACACAGGTAGGGGCCCCTGGATGTCCCAGGATATGTTTTTTGCCATGGAAGCTCTCATTGTATTTCTCTATTATGTGAGTGCCAAGATTGTATTTCTTTGCAATCTCTTCCTTATCATTGCAGTTACCGCAGGTAGTTACAACCTTCCATTTATTAACTAATGAATCCTTTGAGCTTGCTGGAGTTATATAATGGGGTGAACCATGACAATCAAGGCAGAATGCCCCGTCTCTCTGTTTTTTCTCGACAATGTTTTTGCCATGGATGCTATTGACAAGGCTATTGAATATCTCACTGTGACAATCGTTACATGCTGCCATGGCAATGGGGTCAACCGAGGCCTTGCCTGATATAAGGTTTGCTATCTCGAAGGTTTTCTTTGGTACCTCTCCCCTTGGAGGCTCATGAGGGTTTTCCTTAAAAGACTTATGACATACTGTGCATTCGATCCCTCCATGGACTGATTTTGAAAAGAGTTCCTCATCAATATGAAGGTCCACAAGTGTGCCTTTATCTGTCTTGATTTTACCCTTAATGGCACTGTGACAGGAAAGACAGACAAAGGTCTCAGCAGAAACAACATTTACTTCCAACAAGTCATATATACTTGTTGGAACCTTAGATGTGATTAAGAAGATTGAACAAACCACAACAATGAGCAGAAAAGGTTTCCTCATACTTCCTCCTACCCTATTCTGGGTGTAATGGAGTCCCTGTAAAATCAAGAGGGTTCCTCAAAAATTTAGAGATCTTTGAGAACCCTATTTCAGGGACCCTTAAGATATAAAGGCGAGCAAGGCCCGCCTATTGTTTTTCTTCTGCTACAGGCTTTTTTTCAAAAATAGCGCCTATTATATAACCAATGAGCCATCCAGCAATGGCTGTGGTTGTTATAAAAAGCACTGCTGAAACGATCACTCCCAGGATCATCATGAGAGCTATTATAATCTTTGTAGGTATCGTTGGTGTAATGGGTATCCCAAATATCTTCCCAGCTATGTTGAGACCCAGAACACCTCCGATAAAGCTGCCAGGAAGGAGGCCAAAGAGCGCAAATAAGACGAGTCCGATGCCAGCACCTATATAGGTCAATCTCTTTGATAGTTCACGAGCCTTCATGCTTCCCTCCTTTTTTGAACGGGACCTCTTCGACCATCAGTATCTTACCATGTTCTATCTTAGGATGGCACCAGAGACAGTCGATCTGTCCTTTTGTTACATGCTTATCGTGGATGAAGTTGACATCCTCATACATCTCTGTCCTTTCGATATGGCAGAAATAGCACTTATCCTTCGGAACGATACCCTCTCCTCTTGTTATCTCCTTATGGCAATCATTGCACTTATAACGGGCCTTTAGGGCATCATCATGGGAAAACTCCTTGCCCATTATGGTTATAGGCCCTTTTGGTGCAGTGTGACAGGATGGACACCCTGTAACTGCCTGATCATGGGGAACTCCCTTAAAGTGACAGAGGAAACAGACATTCATAGATACCTTTACATGCTCTCCCTGAACAATGTCAGAGTGGCAGCTTCTGCAATGAAGCCTTATCCCTCTCTTCATCTCGGTAAAGTGAGGTTTATGATCAAAACTGATATCCCTTTTCGTGAATATGACCTTTGATTCTATCAGTCTTTTATCATGACATCCCTTCTGGAGACAGTTTTTGTTAGGAACATTTGTCCTTGGTCTTGGATTGTAGGTTCCCGCCATGAATCTGAGCTGGCCTGATACAGCATTAAGCGGCGTGTAATCGTGACACTTTAAGCAGTTTACCTTGTTGTGAGTGGATGTCTCCCATTTCTTATAAAATGGGGTTATGAAGTGGCAGACATTACAGTTCTTTGGTGATTTGAATACAACTTCCTTTGTATAGAAATATATACCAAGGACTACCACCACAAAGACGAGGGAGATTATGATAACCTTTTTACTCATCTTCCACTCCTTTCAATCGGTTTAAACCCTGACCCTTTCCACGCCCTTTTCCCTCTCAGAGATTAAAGAGATAATATAGCCGACGACCGTGCCAAAGATAGCGCCCACAACAATAAAGGCTGCTGCTATAGAGGCGATACCGAGTATGATCCCTATTGCAACAAGGATATTGATAATTGCGGATGCCTTTAGAGGGCCACCAATGAGTTTGCTCAATATTATCAGGGTTGCGTAGCTACCAAAGTAGAAACCAGGCACAAGTCCAAGAAACAGAAATGCAATGGCACCGATTACCCCACCTATCTTCGATCCCATTGATAAGATGTCCTTCCTTGTCCTTTCCACGACCCCCTCCCTTCAATTAAGTAAGGGAGCAAGGATTTCTTGCTCCCCAAGATTAAACTTTATTCAGTCTTCACGGCAACAGCTTCTGGTGCCTTTGCCCTTTCATAACCGGCTACTGCCTCTGAGGCATATCCAATGGCTGTGCCAAAGATCGCACCAACAACTATACTGACAGAGGCAACACAGGTGATGCCAAGGATTATCCCCGCTGCTGTAAGGATCCTCACGAATACAGTTGCTTCAACAGGACCACCAAGTAGATGATTCAGGATCACAAGGGTTCCGTAACTTCCGAAATAAAAGCCCGGGATAATTCCAAAGGCCAAGAAGAATATCGCCCCGAAGGCTGCTCCAACCTTTGTTCCCATCCTTACTACATCTTTTCTTGCTTTCATTTTAAACCTCCTTTTTTATTATCCTGGCTAAGCCAGGAGTTTGGTTAATTTTTCGCCTCAACAGGGGTCGCTTTCCCGACCCTGATAGCGTCTATAACATTTCCTATAAGCCATCCCAGGGTTGTTGAACCTACAACAAAGATCAGGCATGAGACCATAATACCAAGTAGCATCGAAATGCCCACGATTAATCTCGTTATCAATGTTGATGTTAAGGGGGTTCCAAAGAGACTGCCCGCTATATTAAGTCCCACAACACCACCAAGAAACGATCCTGGTAGAAATCCTATTATAGCGAACAGTGCTAATCCGACCCCAGCTCCCATGTATGCTGCCTTCTTTGCCATTTCTCTTGTCTTCATCTTCTTGTCCTCCTTTCTTTTGATTACACTTTTATTAATAGCAAAGCCTGTGCCAGATAAAACTTCTTGATTTTAAAGGATTTTTATTAATCATCTTTTGCAATTTTGCGAAAGGGTTATTAAATTTTTGCAGAGTTGCAAAAATTTAATATATGAATCTCATTGGATCTTTATAGGTATGACACCTTGTGCACAATGTCTT
>JBBIPQ010000048.1:0-13136 GCA_037442785.1 Nitrospirota bacterium | reverse complement strand
GAAAAAGGCATAAACAGCAGCATTCTCCCTGATAACACTACCAGCAATTCCATCAAGTTTCAATACATCCCTGTAAATGAAGGGATCAACAGCAAGATTAGCCACAAAGATCGATATGGTCTTGGCCTTATTCCTCAGGTCATTAAATCGATCAATCTTTTCCTGATGAAGAAAGAGCCACCCGCCCGCGACCAGGACAACTGCCACAATCACTGTAGAAAGTAAAATAAATCTCGAACTCAGACTCATTCTGTTAAACATAGATACCTCATCATGTCCCTATTTCATTGTCGAGATGAACTTTTCCATTTCCCTTACAGAATCATAATCAGAATCCTTTGGTATAATAAATCTGTCCACCATTATGCCATCGAGTATTGCCTTACCCTTTGGGTCTTTATGCATATTCAAAAACGCCTTCTTTAACTTTTCTTTAAGGTTTCTATCAGTCTTCTTTGTCACAACAACAGGGGGTATGCCATAGGGAGGAGACTTCTCTATGATCTTTGTAAGGGATGTATATACTGGATTCTTTCTAACAGCATAGTCATATATAAGGCTATCAACACTCGCTCCGTCCACGAGTTTCTTTGCAACAGCCTCGATCGATCTATCATGAGACCTTGTGTATATTACCTGAGAAAAGAACTTCTCAGGAGTCATGTTGAATTTTTTGGCTATCATAAAGGTGGGTACAAGCTTCCCTGTATTGGATTTCGGATCTGTGAAGGCAAACCTTTTCCCCTTAAGATCAGCCAGGCTTGAAGCACTACTGTCTGCGGGGACTATTATATAGGCATGATAGAAGGGCTTTCCATAAGACTGGGGAGCCACAAGGAGTTCAACCCCAAACTTCTCGTGATCCTTTACATAAGGGCCCGCACAAATAAAGGCAACATCCACCTCACCCTTTTCAAGAAGGCTGTCCATCTCTGAGTAATTTTCCCGTTGAATTATCTCAACCTTCTTGCCAACCTTTTCACCCACATAATTAATCATGTCAGTATAGTACCTGCTTGTCTCCTTTGGAGATATCATGGCTGCAACACCAATCTTCAGGGTATCCGCATTCGCACTAATCACTGATGCAATCAAGAAAAAAACTGTCAGCACTGAAATCATGATCCTCATTCTAATCCTCCTTCTAATCAAGATTACAGTGAAAGTCTACATGACCCCCACATCATTGTCTTCCTTTAGCGTCAACTGTTCCTTCCTCAGGAGCTTTTCAATGTCAAGGATTATGACAAGTCCCCTTGGCAACCTGCAGACCCCTGTTATATAGTCTGTGTCTATATCAAGGACATCTTCAGGTGCATTATCAATAAGCTCTGCTGAAACCTTTACCACCTGTAAGACCGCATCAACAAGAAGACCTACATGTTTATCCTTCACCTCTGTAACAACTATCCTCGACTTTTTGGTAAGGTCAGTCTCTGGAAGTTTGAGCCTCCTTCTAAGATTAAGCACTGGCAGAATGCGGCCCCTGAGATTTATCACACCCTCCATATGAGGGGGAGAATTTGGTATCCTTGTTATTGAACCAACCCTTATTATCTCCTGCACCTGGTTTATGGGAACTCCGTAGAGTTCATTCAAGCTGAAGGTGACTATCTGAATCTCCTCTGGCATATCCTTGATCAGACCGAGAACATCCTCAGCAAGACCTGAAGGTGGCAGTGCTATCTTACCCATTATCCCCCCCTTTTTTCTGAACAGACTCAAGGTATCAACGATAAGAACTATCCTTCCGTCACCAAGGATTGAGGCACCAGCAATACCCCTGGCCTTTCCAAGGGTATCATCAAGGGGTTTTATGACTATGTCCTGCTGCCCCCTGAGCCTGTCAACAGCGACAGCAAGTCGCCTATTATCTGATCTGCCAATAATGACAAGATAGAACCTTTTAGGGTTCTTTTTCCCCAGACCAAAAAACTCATTCAATCTGACCACAGGAAGGACGCTATCCCTGAAATGCACCACCTCCCTGTTGTTTATGTAGTGGATATCATCACTCCTGGCCCTAATGCTTTCATCTACTGAACTCATGGGAAGGGCATATACCTCTCCCTCTGTCTCAACCATAAGGGCCGGGATAATAGCGAGACTTAATGGCAATTTAATCCTGAAGGTTGTTCCTTTATCAGGATGGGTATCAACAATAATAAAGCCATTCAGTTTTGAGATATTCCTGCTAACAACATCAAGGCCCACTCCCCTGCCAGATAGATCTGTTGTTTCCTCCTTGGTAGTGAAACCAGGAGAAAAGATCAAGGCATTCAGGGTCTCCCTGTCAATCCTTTCACCCTCTTTTAGCAGCCCTTTCTTTAATCCAATCTCCTTGACCCTTTCAAAGTCTATACCCTTTCCATCATCAGACACAGTAATGATTACATAGTTAGACTCGCAGGATGCGGAAAGGGTTATCTTCCCCTCTGGTGTCTTTCCCTTTCTTACCCTCTCCTCGGGTCTCTCTATACCATGATCAATGGCATTCCTTATAATATGAAGTAATGGCTCCTCTATCTCATCCACCACGGTCTTATCAACCTCTGTCTCCTCTCCCTCAATAACAAGATCTACTCTTTTACCAAGTCCTCTTGATAGATCTCTCACCATCCTGTGGAACTTATGAAAGACATGCCCCACAGAAAGCATCCTGACCTTCATTATCCCCTCCTGAATCGAGGAGACGGTCTTACCGATGAATTCAAGGGATTCCTTGAATTCATTCCTCAGGGCCTTGCTCGCTATGTTGGCCCTAACCCTATCGCCAACTTGATTCAGCCTTGTACGGGCAATAATCAACTCACCTGCCAGATTAAGGAGATCGTCCAGCCTTCTGAAATCAACCCTTATACTGTCTGTCCTTGTGCCAAGATACATGGTGAGGTCCATGTCCCTTCTTGCTGAATCCCCACCATTTGACTTATCACCTCGCAATACCCTCTGGATCCTATCAATATTTTCCGTCATGTCCATGATCAGATTCTGATTTCTTTCTATGTCACATAGGGCCTCTCTTATAACATTTGCGCTCTCGAAAAGCTCCTGCAAGACTGAATTAAGATCAAATTCCCTCTCAAGCATCTTCTTCATCACCTCTTCAATGAGGTGGATAAAAAGTTTGAGGGGATCAAAGCCCATCATACCCGAGTTGCCCTTCAATGTATGAAGTGCTCCAAGTGTCTCTTTGATCAGATCATCATTAAGGCCATTTTCCTCAAGGGATATCAGGGCAGAATCAAAGACCCTCAGATGATTATTAGCATCATCCAGATAATCTGTTATGAGTTCCTTAAAGTTCATCTCTCTTAATATCTGCCTGTTGTCAGGGCGGGTGGTCTCTTTGACTGGACCTTCTCAATAAGATCATAAAGGACCTCTGGCTTCAGGGGTTTGACTATATATCCCCAGGCACCAAGCTTCATGGCCCTCAATGTATCTTCTTCCCTTCCCTCGGTGCTTATGACTATTATGGGTATATGCCTGTGCTTACCCGTCTCCTTCAATTTCTCCATAAACTGGACTCCGTTCATAACAGGCATATTTATATCAAGGAGAATGAGATCAAAATCATCACCCCTTGATAATATCTCAAGAGCCTCAAGACCGTTCATGGCATCAACGATCTCACAATTCTTGTATTTCATAAGCACGAGCCTGTACATCTGATGGATAAGCTTTGAATCATCTATTATCAATATCCTGTTAAGTTCAGCCATTTTGCACCTCCTTTATGCCTTCACCTTATTTAAGGGTATGTCAATACCACACTCTCTAACCTTACTTAATAGATCATCCATATCTATCGGTTTTTCATAATAGAAATAGGCACCCCTCCTGTAGGCAGCCTCCCTCATCTCCTCAGAACCATAGGCGGTCATTATAATCACCTTTGTCATAGGGCTTATGTTTTTGATGTAACTCAACAATTCAAGGCCCTCGATCCCGTAGACACCGCTCAATCTTATATCTGCGATAACAAGGTCAAACCTGTATCTATCGAGTGCCTCCTCTGCCTCCTCAATCCTGCTACAGGTAACAACAACGGTATCATTACTGCTGAGGAGATGGGAAAGGCTGAGCAAGATAGATGGCTCATCATCAACTATCAATATCTTCTTCATATGTTGGACCCCCTGATTTTTTTAAATTTGTTAGCAAGGGGTATTCCAGGCAGATCCCTTTGAAATGATTGGTCTTCCTTTGGCAGGGGTGTATTAAAATCAGTCAGACCGTTCAGAAATCGGTCAGGTTATATTCCTTAATCTTCTCATTCAGGGTTGATCTTGATATACCGAGTATCTTTGGCGCCTTTGTCTTATTGTTACCTGTATATCTGAGAACCCTGTGGATATGCAACCTCTCAACATCTTTAAGGGTTAAGAGGGGTTCATATTCGGTCTTTACCTCCTGCTTTAGCAAGAGATTCTCCTTTGTTATTATATGTCCCTGGCATAGTATCACTGCCCTCTCAATTATATTCCTGAGTTCCCTTATGTTGCCAGGCCAGGCATAGGATATGAGGACATCCATAGCCTCCCTCTCGATGCTTAAAGGTCTCTTATTAAGATTTCTTACGGTTTCATCGAGAAAATACTCTGCAAGCAAAGGTATGTCCTCAGGCCTCTCCCTCAATGGTATGATATTCACAGGCATAACATTTAATCTATAGTAAAGATCATCCCTGAACAAACCCTCTCTGACACTCTTCCCGAGATCCCTGTTTGTGGCAGCAATTATCCTGACATCCACCCTTATATCCCTTGTTCCACCAACCCTCCTGAAGGTCCTTGTCTCAAGGAATCTGAGCAGTTTAGCCTGGAGTGATAGCGGCATCTCGGACACCTCATCTAAAAAGACTGTGCCACCATCAGCAATCTCTAAGAGACCCTTCCTTGAGGTCTTTGCGTCAGTAAATGCACCTGCCTCGTGTCCAAATAGCTCACTCTCAAAGATATTCTCAGGGATAGAGGCACAGTTTATATCAACAAAGGGCTTATCAGACCTCCTGCTCAGGAGATGTATATTCCTTGCCACCACCTCTTTACCCGTTCCTGTTTCACCCGAAATCAGAACTGTTGTTGAAGGGTTTTCAGCAAGGAGATTTATGATATGAAACATCCCCTGTATATATCTGGATCTGCCTATCAGTGGGATTGGAGACTTACTACTTAAAACCTCCTGTCTCATTCTCTTTGTACTCAGGCATCTGTCCACAATAATCGATAATTCATCAAGGTCAACCGGCTTCTGGAAGTAATGCTCTGCTCCAAGCTTTATCGCCTCAATAGCCTCATCAAGTCCACCGTAACCCGTCAAAACAATAAAACCTATATCAGGATAGAGTGATTTAATCTCTTTCAGAATCGACATGCCTTTCAGGTCCGGGAGATTTAGATCGAGGAGGATTATGTCAGGCAATTCCTTGATGGCTACCTTAATCCCTTCCTCCCCTGTTTTAGCATTAAGAAAATCAAACCCCTTCCCCTCGAAGAATTCCCGAAGTACAAGGCTGATTCCTTCATCATCATCTATGAGCAAAAGGGATGACATGCTCGATTAGTATTTCCTATCGATCTCTAAACCGTCAATCCATGTTCAGGTATCTTGATGGATTCTTTACCATAACCTTTTGTATCATCTGCCGTGTAAGACCTATCTCCCTGAGCACATTACAAGCCTCTGAGAGCACCATCCGGCTACCTCTTAAAACATATCTCTTATATAATGGACTTCCTCCATGGCCTGCGCCCCTTACAGAATCGGATACAACTATAATCCTCTCCAGCCCTTTCGCATTGAATATAAGCCGCAAAACCTCCTTAGATAGATGAACCCCATCTGCTATAACCTCAACATATAAGTCTTCATCAACTAAGGCAAAACCTGCAATTCCAGGGTCGCGATGATGAAAGGGTCTCATGGCATTAAATATATGGGTTATACCTGTTGCACCTGCCCTCTTCCCCTCTAATGCCTCCTTGTAGGTAGCGTTGGAATGACCCATGTTGACCTTCATACCGATCTCCCTGCATCTCTCGATAACCCTAAGGGCACCCTTAAGTTCAGGCGATATGGTAATGATCTTTATGAAGTCTTCATATCCATCGATCAGTCTCTTCAGAGAGGTAATGTTTGGCTTAAGAAATGAATCCTTATCAAGCACACCGGATCTCAGAGGATTCAGGAAAGGTCCTTCAAGGTGAACACCCATAATGCGGGATTGCTGTCTCATTAAATCCCTGTTTTTACTCTGGATCTCCATTGCCATTCTGATCGCATCCATATTTTCTCGCATATCAGCTATCGGAGCCCCATAAACAGTGGGGACTATGGCAGATATCCCCTTTTTATAGTGAAGCTCTGCAATCCTGAGGATAACATCGGGTGAGGCAGTTCTCGTGTCGTATCTACCAACACCATGGGTATGTAGATCGATGAATCCAGGAATTATATAACCCCTCTTAAGCAAAAAATTTTTAGCTATAGCATCCTGCCCTGTCTTGTGAAGAACTCACTCAAGGCAAGGCGTATCACTGCACCTTTTGACCATTTTTGTCGAGTCTCTTTTGTATATCTATCTGCAAATTCCTCAAGGGCCTCAATAACCTCTTCTTCGAGATATACCGTTGTTTTTATAAGCCGTTCCTTCTCCACCTCAACCCTCCACCGTTATAGCCTCCACAGGGCAGTTCTCTGCAGCTGCTTCACAACAGCCAACATACTCGCATGCCTCTTCGTCTATAACCTCAGATTTTCCTATCACCTCATTCAGGTGAAATACCGCCGGGCAGATCTCCTCACACCTGCCACAGCCTATACATAACTCCTCATTGACAATTACCCTCATCCTATCACCTCAATAATTGATGCTGCCAGAAGAGGCAGCATTATCTCGTGATGACCTGTAATTGCATAACATCTACCTTTATTCATCGTCGGTCTTAAAAGGACATTCTGCATCGGTCTGTAGTGCTGAATAAAGTCCATATTAACGGTCGTTATATCTTCAACCCTGTGCCCAAGATTCCTTGCAACATTGAGGGCCTTAAGAAAAACCTCAGGCATTACAACAGCAGAACCGAGGTTAATATAAACCCCTCCATCGATGTCCGCAACAACCGAGGCAAAGAGTCTGAAATCCCTTAGACTTCCCTCACCTATACTCTTTCCATCAGCCTCAGGATGCATGTGAATAATATCAGCCCCCAATGTGACATGAACAGTCATGGGGATACCAAGTTCATACATGTGAATAATATCAGCCCCCAATGTGACATGAACAGTCATGGGGATACCAAGTTCATAGCCTGTTGAAAAGATACTCATCTCCCTGTATCTATTCCTGCCCTTACAGATATGTTCTCCCACTGCCCTCCCAATACCATACCCTTTAGAGACGCCCATCTTTATTGCCCTGTTGATCATCCGGGCTGTCTCCTTTGCCATGCCAAATCTACCACTACAGAGCTCAGAGGCCACATCCTCAGAGGTCATCCCTGCAAAGGAGAGTTCAAAGTCATGGATGATACATGCACCATTCGTTGCAACAGCCGTTATTATCCCCCTCTTCATAAGATCGATTATGACAGGAGAAAGACCGACCTTAATTGGATGGGCACCCATACCGAGCACAACAGGCCGACCATCCCTTCTTGCCCTGACAATAGCCTCTGCAACAGCCTTAATATCCTTTGCAGCCAGATAGGATGGAAGGGAATCAAGAAAGGATTTAAAGGAATCCCCCTTATTGAAAGGTTTCGCAGCAAGACCAATCTCAACCTTACTTTTTCGGGATCTCAAGGAATAGGTCTTAACCTTCTTAAGCGAAAGAGGTTTATACGTCTTCATAGCCATGATTTTAACATAAAATGGGGGTTTAATGATGTATAATAGTTACATGGAATATATTAACGACTTTTTCTATTTTGTGATCAAACCTCATAAGGATCCGAATACCATCCTTTATTGTTCTGGAGTAAATGTTACCAAATTCTCACCCCTTACTGCTGGAAGACACGGACAGGGTTCTAACCCAGCAGTAAGAGGCCTTCAGCTCATCAGGATAGGAATCATGGATATGGCCTTGAAGACAGGGGGAAAGGCGAAAAGATATAATGGTAAGGAGTGTAAAGGAATAGCACCCACAGAAGATTCATGGTACTCAGAGGGACTTATTATAGAGCATGTAACTGAAGCCTTTTCTGAGGAGGCCTTAAGATACTCGGTTATCAACCTTCTAAAAAAGATAGGCAATGCCCTGAGACTAAAGGATAAAATGCCCGACAAAATACTATCACCTCAGGAACTCCAGAGATTCATTGAAGAACTCTGTGTAAAATATAACAGTTGAATAGAAAGATCAATATCCTCACAAACCAAGGAGTTTTTTTCTCAGTATCATAATCTCAAAGGCAATGCCCGCCATTGTGGCAAGTTTTGAGAGGTATCCGACATTTGCATTGAGGACCGAATTGTTGCCATTGTCAGCATATAAAATGGCAACAATCCTTTCTCTTATACCTACAGGGATCACGAGGGAATCCTGGGTGGTTCCGCTGAGGAGTTTCACCAAACCCTCGTTACCCTTGATATTAAGGATTGGTCCTCTGTAATGAATCTTATTCTTTAAAACCTCGGAAAAGATGGACATCTCATCATCAGACACTGTTGCCGTGAAACCTTCAACCGCAAGTCCCCTTGCCTTCCACCCTGTGATCTTTCCTTCTTTAATTGCAAAGACAGCAACCCTCTCTGCAACCCTATAAACCTCCTGTAGCAGAATGCCAGCTATTTCCTCTGTCTCCTTTACATCAGCAAAGGCCCTTTTTACCTTATCGATACTGTTTTCTTCAACCTTTGCTTCGGGATTAAACCTGTCTGTCAGGCTTACATATCTTATATCCCTCTTAATGCCGTAATATCTCTCAAGACAGTGTAACAGCCTCAATTCTGTTATCACATAGGGGATTATATCAAAGCCTGTTGTGAATCTTATCTCATCTATCTCTTTAATATCCCTTGGGTTCAGCATGGCTGTGTGAAGCCTGTTGCGATCCTTTTTGAAAGGGAGGATCTTATACCTGTTCACAATATCAGGAGTCAAGGAATTTATGACATCAGGTGGGATGGCTGCTACCATTTCCTGTTTGACCGGAGTTATATTAAAAAACCTGCCAAGAAACCTTGTAAGCTCCTCCTCACTTATGAACCTCAATTCGATCAGGTTTGTGCCAATCCTGCCTCCATACACGACCTGCCTTTCCAGGGCCTGATTGAGTTGTTGTCTTGTTATAATCCCTTCCTTTACTAAGGCCTCACCTAACTTCATATTATGAACAATCCCCTCTGGACCTTTATTAACGTTATATCCATTAATCAGTTGAAAAGGATTGGATCTGCCTCATCCTCCTTGCAAGCTCTCTCAGTGCATCAGCAAGGCTCAAACCCTCATCCATTAAAGACCTTACAAACCTCGCCTTTGCCAGCTCATTGATGATCTTCTCTGAGGATTCATCTCTCAGGCATACATTCTCGCCTGTCTCAAGCTGCTGGGTTATACAACCCTCGATCTGCTCAGGGGTGAATCTCTTCGATAGTTTCTTGATCTCCTGTAAATCAATTCCCATATCAGAAATTTTACCACATTGGTTAAGGTTATGGTAGTATATTTACACAGTTGGTGGCGCTAAGGAAGGAGGCCAATATGGCAAGGTTTACAGTAAATGATTTCCTGAAAAAGAAGAGAGAGGGTAAAAAGATCACCATGATCACTGCCTATGACTACCCAACGGGTCTGGTTGCTGACGAGGCTGGAATAGATGCTATCCTCGTTGGCGATTCAGTTGCAATGGTGGTTCAGGGGCTTGAAAACACACTGCCTGTTACAATGGATGAGATGATATACCACACAAAGATGGTCTCAAGGGCTACAAGGTCTGCCATGGTCATAGCTGATATGCCCTTCATGTCCTATCAGGTGAGTATTTCAGAGGCAGTAAGAAATGCTGGTAGGTTCCTCAAGGAGGCTGGGGCATCCGCTGTGAAGTTAGAGGGTGGTGCTGAGATAAGGGATCACATTATGGCGATGACAAGGGCTGACATACCCGTAATGGCCCATATTGGACTTACACCCCAGTCAATCCACAGGATGGGTGGATACAAGGTTCAGGGTAAGACCGAAGAAGCAGCAGAAAGGCTCATTGAAGAGGCACATATAGTTGAAGATGCTGGAGCCTTTTCCCTAATACTTGAGGCTATCCCTGCTGCACTCGCAAAGAGGATCACCATGGAACTGACCATCCCGACTATAGGAATAGGAGCCGGTCCCTGGTGCGATGGACAGGTTCTTGTTATGCACGATGTCATCGGCATGTTTGACAGGTTTTTGCCAAGGTTTGTCAAGAGGTATGCAAACCTCAAGGAGGAGGCTGTAAAGGCTGTTACGCTTTACAGAGAAGAGGTAGAGAAGGGAATCTTCCCGTCAGAGGAACACAGTTTTTGATTTATGCTAAAATAGTGTATTGCTTTCTTGCAGCCAGGGAATAGCCCTGCGCAGCAGAAGGATGTGAACCCCGCCAGGTCCGGAAGGAAGCAACGGTAAGCATTTACTCTGTGTGCCGCAGCAAGTTGTTCCCTGGTTGCAAAAAGGCAATACCATGAGCTACCTCGTCTTAGCAAGGAAATGGAGACCCCGCACCTTTTCTGACCTTATCGGTCAGGAGACGGTCAGCCGTATCCTGAGTAATGCCATAAGTCAGGGAAAGATAGCCCATGCCTATCTCTTCTCAGGACCCCGGGGTGTTGGGAAGACCACATCTGCCAGGATACTTGCCAGGGCTGTTAACTGCATGAAGGGGCCAATACCTGAACCGTGCGGAGCCTGTCCATCCTGTCTGGAAATCCTTGATGGCTCTTCAGTGGATGTGATGGAGATCGATGGTGCATCAAACAACAGCGTCAATGACATAAGGGACCTCAGAGAGAGGGTAAGATATGCACCTGTATCGGGAAGATATAAGGTATATATCATAGATGAGGCACACATGCTTTCTGATGCTGCCTTTAATGCACTTCTAAAGACCCTGGAGGAACCACCTCCCCATGTAATATTCATCCTTGCTACAACTGCACCCCGAAAGATCCCTGCTACAGTGATGTCAAGATGTCAGCACCTGCCTTTCAGGAGGATACCGATACAGAAGATCAAGGAAAGACTCAGGGTGATAGCTGATACAGAAGGTGTTAATATATCTGATGAGGCCTTAGAGATGATAGCCAGGACTGCAGAAGGGAGCATGAGAGACTCCCTTACCATACTGGACCAGGTGATCAGCTTTTCACCTAATATAAAGGACTCGGAGATAAAGGACATCCTTGGAATACCTGACTTCAAGGCCTTGTATGAAATAGCCCTCTCATTAATAAATGGAGACAGAAAAAGGATTCTTGAGATCGTTCAGGAACTTACAGACAGGGGAACGGACCTGAGGTCCTTTGCAAAGGACTTAATGAACTTCTTCAGGGATCTCCTGACAGCAAAGGTAACTGATGGTGCACCGGATATACTTGATCTAAGCGATGCTGAATTCAGTATGGTCAGAGAATTGATTGGCAGAACATCCGAGGAATCATTAACATTATTCCTTGGCGAGATGATCAGGGCAGAACAGGATGTACGGAATGCCTTTTCACCGAGGGTAGTTCTGGAGATGGCACTGATCAGGGCGAGTTATCTGAGTAGCCTTAAACCCATTCAGGAGGCGATTAATAACATAGGGATCCTCATCGAATCCCTGGGAGGTCAGGCCTCGACCATTCAAAAGCTTTTTGAAGATTCAGGTCAGGCGTCAGGAGCTAAACACTCTGACCATATCAGGCTCGATTCAGTGGTAACAGAGGATAACGGCCTTGATAGAGTTTCCAAAAAAACCGACGATGTTGTTGGAGCACTGATAGAGGAAGCAGAAAAGACAGAGAAAAACCCAGGACAGAATACAAAAATCGATCACCCCTTCCGGCAAGTGGAACCTACTGCTGGAACCGCGTCAAATGACCTGCTTGAACATTATTGGGAAGAGATAATCAAAGGGGTTGAGGCCCTCAATCATCCATTATCATGCAAAATCTCTGAGGCAGAGGTGGATATCAAGGACAACACGATCTATCTGAGATTCAATGGTGGTCTGTCTGTCCATGCTGATTCAGTGAAGAAGAACAGAAGGTTCATTGAGGAGATCGCCTCTAAGGTGTTGAACAAAAAGGTATCCATTAAGGTCGAGACAACAGAACAAGGATCAAAAAGATTGCGGAGCAAAAAGGATATAAAGGAGAAGATAATGGGCGAGCCAATTGTAAAGGATGTGATTGAGCTTTTTGGTGGAAGGATAGTAGATATTATAGAGAATAAGGGAGGATAATATGTCTAAGAAGATGCTTGGTGACCTGATGAGAGAGGCCCAGAGGCTTCAGGCAGAGATGCAGAGACTCCAGGAGGAGGCCAAAAAGAAGACCGTTGAGGCAACCGCTGGAGGTGGCATGGTTACTGTTGTCGCAACAGGTGGTGGTGAGATAGTCTCGATAAAGATAGAGCGAGATGTGGTTAACCCTGACGATGTTGAGATGCTTCAGGACCTGATAATGGCTGCTGTCAATGAGGCATTAAGGAGGGCACAGCAGATGATGAATGAGGAGATGTCAAGACTGACTGGAGGGCTCCAGATACCAGGGCTTGGCAATCTGGGGAATATCTTCGGGGCATGACCCAGGGGATAATAGAGAATCTCATAACAGGCCTGACAAAGCTGCCTGGCATAGGGAGGAAAACAGCCCAGAGACTCGCCTTCTTTATACTGGCAATGCCAGAGGAAGAGGCAAAAGAGATTGCCAGGGCAATCATTGATGTCAAGGAAAAGGCAAGGTTCTGTAATGTCTGCTTTAACATAACCGATTCTGATATATGCGAGATCTGCAGTGATGAGAGAAGAGACAAAAGAAGGATTTGCGTTGTTGAGGAACCGAGCAATATCCTGGTGATCGAAAGGGCGAGGTCCTTTGACGGTCTTTATCATGTATTAATGGGTTCCATCTCTCCCCTTGATGGGATGACCCCTGAAAAGCTGAGGATAGAA
>JBBIPQ010000047.1:0-13229 GCA_037442785.1 Nitrospirota bacterium | reverse complement strand
CCATGCATTTTTTATGCCTTTTTATTTTTCTTGAGCTTTATTATTCATGGCCTTCTCGTATTATGTTATAATAAAGAATCTCTTGTCATTCCAGTTCATGAATTAATGAGCAATTATTCTAAATGAGCAATTATTCTATTGGCATAGATATTGGCGGGACAAATATTAGGACTGCCCTGATCTCTGAGGAAGGGAAGGTGATCAAGAAGGTCAAGCACCCTTCTGGAGATAGGGTTCTGGAATCGCTTCTTGATTCTATTGAAAAGCTTATTAACAGGGATCTTACAGGGATAGGTATAGGAGTTGCTGGCCTTATTAATCATAATAAGGGAGAAGTCCTGATATCCCCGAACCTGCCCGCCATTGAGGGCATCCATTTAACAGAGACCCTGAGGGAAAGATTCAAGGTACCAGTTTTCATTGAGAATGATGCAAATGTTGCAGCCCTTGGTGAAAAATGGTTTGGTGCGGGAAAGGAATTCAATGATATTGTGCACCTTACACTTGGTACAGGGATAGGTGGTGGAATCATATACAATAACAGCCTAATGAATATATCAGCTGAGATTGGCCATATGGTCATAGTAGCTTCAGGGATACCCTGCTCATGCGGTAACAATGGCTGCCTCGAAACCTATGCATCTGCCAAGGCAATACTCTCAAAGGCTATAAAGTCTCTCGAGGGTGGTGCAGAGAGCCTTTTAAGGAAACTCTACGAAGGAAACTTCTATAGATTAACCTCAGAGGACATATATACAACAGCCCTTGATGGAGATGGGCTTTCAAGGGATGTCCTGAGGGAGGCTGGCAGATATCTTGGCGTGGGTATCGCGAACATAATAAACATATTCAGCCCTCAGGCTATTATTCTTTCCGGTGGTCTCATTGGGGCATGGAATATCTATGTCCAGGAGGCTATAAAGGAGGCCTCAAAGAGGTCTTTCAAGATACTTTTTGATAGAACAAAAATATTACCTTCAGTCCTGAAGGATGACGCAGGCCTTATTGGTGCTGCCTGTCTTGTCTTTACATGCCAGAAAAGATAAGAATTTTCTCCATCATTGCCCACATCGATCACGGCAAGTCAACCCTTGCTGATAGACTCTTAGAGTTCACTGGAGCCTTGAGCTCAAGGGAGATGATGGAACAGGTCCTTGACTCAATGGACCTTGAGAGGGAAAGGGGTATTACGATTAAGGCTCATGCTGTAAGACTTAATTACAGGGCAAAGGACGGCAATGATTATGTACTGAACCTCATAGACACTCCTGGTCATGTTGATTTCTCTTATGAGGTATCAAGAAGTCTTGCCTCATGCGAAGGCGCCCTACTTGTTGTAGATGCCACCCAGGGTGTCGAGGCACAGACTGTTGCTAACACCTATCTTGCCATTGAGAATAATCTCGAGATAATACCTGTGATCAACAAGATTGATCTTCCCTCTGCTGAGCCTGAGAGGGTAAAGGAACAGATCGAGGATATACTTGGCATAGATAGTTCAGAGGCGATCCTTGCAAGTGCAAAGGAGGGGATCGGTACAGAGGAGATACTCGAGGCCATTGTAAAAAGGATTCCACCGCCATCTGGAAGTGAAGATAGACCCCTTAAGGCCCTGATCTTTGATTCCTGGTTCGATAATTATCAGGGTGTTATTGTCCTGGTTAGGCTATTTGATGGAAAGATAAAAAAGGGTACAAGGATCCGCCTTATGAGTTCAGGAAAGGAGTTTGAAGTCTCAGAGGTCGGCGTATTTACCCCCAAGATGAAGACCGTTAATGAGCTTTCTGCTGGCGAAGTCGGTTACATAATCGCTGGGATAAAGAAGGTCTCTGATACAAGGGTTGGTGATACTATTACTGATGCCTTAAGCCCTGCTACAGAACCCTGCCCTGGATATAGGGAGATAAAACCAATGGTCTTCTGCGGGCTATATCCTGTAGAAAGCCATCAGTATGAGGACCTTAAGGATGCCCTTGAGAAACTGAGATTAAATGACTCATCCTTCAGCTTCGAGCCAGAGACCTCTACAGCCCTTGGTTTTGGTTATAGATGTGGTTTCCTCGGCCTGCTCCATATGGAGATAGTTAAGGAAAGGCTTGAAAGGGAATTCGGTCTCAATCTTATAAGCACAGCTCCAACTGTTGTTTACAGGGTCATGGATCAGAAGGGAAATATGAATTACATCGAGAATCCCAAATCATTGCCCGACAGATTCGAAAGGATCGAGGAGCCCTTTGTTAAGGTCACGATCTTTGTGCCACAGGCTTATATTGGTTCTATCCTTGAACTCTGTCAGGAGAAAAGGGGCATCCAGAAGGAGTTTAGCTATATTGGGAAGGACAGGATCATGGTTGTTTATGAAATGCCTCTGAACGAGATACTGTGGGATTTTTACGATAAGTTGAAGTCCCTCTCAAAGGGTTATGCCTCAATGGATTACGAGTTTTCCGGATACAGGGAATCTGACCTCATAAGGCTTGACATAATCATTAATAAGGAACCGGTTGATGCCCTCTCCTTGATTGTTCACAGGGAAAAGGCATATCATAAAGGTCGTCAGATAGTTGAAAGGCTTAGAGAGGTGATACCAAGACAACTCTTCGAGGTTGTTATACAGGCTGCTGTTGGGAGCAAGATCATTGCAAGGGAGAGCATAAAACCCTTGAGAAAGGATGTTCTGGCAAAATGCTATGGAGGCGATGTGACAAGGAAGCGAAAACTCCTGGAAAAACAAAAAGAGGGCAAGAAGAGGATGAAACAGATCGGAAAGGTAGAGATACCTCAGGAGGCCTTTCTGTCTGTCCTTGAGGTAAAGGGATAAAGAAAAGGAGGAATCTAAGAATAAGTGAAGAAGACGAAAAAGGAGATATTCTGGGAATATACAAAGGCAATAGTCACAGCCCTGTTGTTGGCCCTGTTTATAAGGGCCTATTTTGTCCAGGCCTTTAAGATACCATCAGGGTCAATGATACCAACCTTACTTATCGGGGATCACATACTCGTGAATAAGTTCATCTATGGAACCAAGTTGCCCTTTTCCGATAAGAGAATCCTGGTCTTTAGAAAACCCAAAAGGGGTGATATAATAGTCTTTAAGTATCCTGAAGATCCGAGCAGGGACTTTATAAAGAGGGTTATAGCTGTAGAGGGTGATGTGATAGAGTCAAAGAATAAGATCATCTATGTGAATGGACAACCTGTTCAGGAGCCATATATCCAGCATACCGATAGTTCAACAAGGCCTGCTGGTATTGAGTCAAGGGACAATTTCGGCCCCTACATAGTGCCAAAGGATAAGTACTTTATGATGGGTGACAACAGAGACCAGAGTTATGACAGTAGATACTGGGGCTATGTGGACATGAAGGATATAAGGGGAAAGGCCTTGATTATATACTGGTCCTGGGACAATAAGAGACACCTGCCGAGGATCGAGAGGATAGGAAAGTTGATAAGATGAAGGGCTTGAAAGACCAGAGGGGCTTTGTCAAACCGATATTATGTCTTATTCTGCTTGCTGCTTCAATCTATGTGGGAATTCAGTTCGGCATCCCCTATTACAGGTATTCTGCGTTTAAGGATGAGGTGAAGGAACTTGCTCGGGTTGGTCTTGGAAATGTAGAGAAAATAAAAACGGACGTTTATGAGACTGCAAAAACACTGAAGATACCTGTAGAAAAAGAGGATATAGAGGTTACAAAGAGAGGAGAAAATGTCAGGGTACAGACCTCCTGGACTGTGAATGTGGATCTTCTTGGCCTTTATCAGAAAGAGATTAATTTCAAGATAGATATAGAGGAGTAATGTTTACAGGTATTATTATTGAGATGGGCGAGGTTTTATCCTTCACAAGAAAGGCTCCTGGAGGCTCCATAGGTGTCAGGGCTGACATAGTTTTTAGGGATGCATCCATTGGTGATAGTATATCTATAAATGGTGTCTGTTTGACTGTTGTAGAAAAGAAGGGAATGGTTCTCTACTTTGACATATCTAATGAGACGATGCGCTCAACAAATCTTGGCACGTTAAAGAAAGGCCAAAAGGTTAATCTTGAGCCATCCCTCAGGCCCGATGGGAAGATAGGTGGGCATTTTGTTACTGGTCATGTGGATGGAGTTGGAACGATCATATCAAAAAACAAGATCGGTGATGCCTTTAAGATAGTCATATCGGCACCTGAAGATATAACTGGACTCCTTGTTGAGAAGGGATCCGTTGCAATTGATGGCATAAGCCTCACAGTAGTGGATTTATCAGAGAGGGAGTTCTCTGTTGTTATAATACCCCACACTGCAAATGTTACTACCATAGGATTTAAAGGTCCCGGTGATACGGTAAATCTTGAGGCTGATATAATAGGAAAGTATATTGCAAGATTTCTAAAAAAAGACAGGAATGCAAACAAAGAACAGAGATTGATGAGCGCCCTTGCAAAGGCAGGGATATTTTAGAAAGGGGGGATATCCATGCAGAAGTACAAATTCAATACAATCGATGAGGCCATCGAAGATATAGCTAAGGGAAAGATGGTCATCCTCGTAGATGATGAGGATAGAGAGAATGAGGGAGACCTCTGTATGGCTGCTGAGAAAATTACGCCTGCAGCCATCAACTTCATGGCAAAGTATGGAAGGGGTTTGATATGCCTTTCCCTTACACCTCAGAGGGTTGAGGAACTAAAATTGCAGATGATGACAGATGAGAACACCTCTCCCTTTGGTACTGCCTTTACCGTCTCTATTGAGGCAAAAAGGGGCGTTACAACAGGGATATCTGCCGCTGATAGGGCAACAACAATACTTACTGCCATTGATCCTAAGACTAAGCCCGAGGACCTTGCAAAGCCAGGTCATGTATTCCCATTGAGGGCAAAGCCTGGCGGCGTGCTTCAGAGGGCAGGCCAGACAGAGGGATCTGTAGATCTTGCGCGACTTGCAGGACTTTATCCTGCCGGGGTTATATGCGAGATCATGAATGATGATGGCACCATGGCAAGGGTTCCTGAATTAATGGAATTTTCAAAGCGGCATAACCTTAAGATAGTCACAATAAAGGACCTCATCAACTACAGGATCAGGACAGAGAGGTTTATAAAAAGGATAGCCTATGTTAATCTACCCACAGAATTTGGCGAATTCAGGGCTATTGCTTATGCAAACGACCTTGATCCTAACATCCATATAGCCCTTGTTAAGGGAGAGATAAAGGATGAGCCTGTGCTAGTGAGGGTCCATTCTGAATGTCTGACAGGCGACGTGTTCTCTTCTAAGAGGTGTGACTGCGGAGAACAGCTTCATAAGGCAATGGAGATGATCGAAAGGGCAGGCAAAGGGGTAATCCTTTATATGAGGCAAGAAGGAAGAGGGATAGGACTGGCAAATAAATTGAAGGCCTATGAATTGCAGGACAGGGGACTTGATACTGTTGAGGCAAATCTCAAACTCGGTTTCAAGCCTGACCTGAGGGATTACGGGATAGGTGCCCAGATACTCCTTGACCTCGGGGTCAGAAGGATGAAACTTATGACGAATAATCCAAAAAAGATTGTAGGTCTTGAGGGTTACGGATTAAAGGTCGTTGAAAGGGTTCCTATTGAGACGAGACCTCATGAAGGTAACATAATCTATTTGAAGACAAAAAAGAAGAAGCTCGGCCATATGCTTAACAATGTTTGAGAGGTAATAAAATGAATGTAACCAGGAAGCAAACCATAGATGAAATCCACCCCTTCTGGGGATCGCCCTTTATTAAGGGCATCCCTAAGGAGATTCAGCGGATGAATGAGACCTTTGGACTTGAACTCGAATACACCGTGAACCAACCAAGGCTTATTGATGGTGACCCACTGAGGGCAGAGAGGGTTGTGTTCGTTATCAAGAAAAGGCCATGGTTTCTCAGGGAAACCTATTGTCTTTTTGCCCTATATGAAGATGGTACCCTCTATGGCTTTCTCGGTAAGCTAAAGGGGAATGAGATAAAGACATTGAGGAAACTCGGAGGAATAGTCGATTTAGAGAAAGGGACCACTTTGCTTCATAAGTGGTTACAGCACCTTATCAAGACATCCTGCGAAAAGATATGAATAATGATTGATGATGCTGAGGAGATAGTCCTATTAAAGGAAGAGATAAAGAGACTTAGAAAGACCCTGCGGGAATTGACACCGCCAATAAAGACACTCCTCAGGAGAAGGGGGTTTAAGGTTTACAAGATGGAGCCAGAGGATGACCTTCTGATCCCTGAAGCAAGGTTCATCGATGACTATTATAGACTGCTCCATAAGTATTCCTTCAGACTCTTTCTGAGGGATGTAATTAAACATCAGGAAGGTTTCACCTTGAGAGATGTGACACGATATTCAACAGCAGAAGTTACTGAAGACTATATAGGGTTTCTCCTTGATTATGGACTTATCGAAAAGATAGATGATAAATATCACCTCATTAAAAGGCCCATCAAAAGCTTCGGTCCAACCCTTGAGTGGTTCATGGCCGAAACATTAAAGAGAGAGTTTGAGATCGACACCATATGGGGTGTAAGATTCAAGAGACCTGTTGTGGGTGGTGATTATGACCTGATCTCAAAGGTCAATGGTTCAATCCTTTATATGGAGATCAAGTCATCGCCCCCAAAACAGATATATGATAATGAAATAACAGCCTTTTTCGACAGAATTACAGACCTTAGACCCGAGATAGCCATCTTTTTTATGGACACAGAACTGAGGATGAAGGACAAGATCGTTCCCATGTTTGAGGACGAATTAAAGAGGAGGTCCAAAAGTTCGATCTTAATTATATTTGGTCAAACCGAAGGAATTGAGATCGAGAGGATCGAAAAGGAACTCTTTCAGATTAAAGGCAGAATCTTTATAATAAATGCAAAGGATAGCATAATAAATAACATTGAAAAGGTTTTGAGTTATTATTTTAAAGGTTATGGAAGGGTCAATAATTAACATCTGTGCCATATGTGCCTGGAGGGCTACATGCCAGAAGAAGTTCTCTGTCTCTGGACGATCAATGTACTGTCCTGATTTTGTCAGGGATGTAACAATAAAAGAAGAATCTTCTGAAGGGGATGCCCGAAAGATCAAAGATTCTTCGGGTGCCCCAGATCTCGAAGAAAAGGAGGAGAAAGATGAACCTGGACAGGCTTAAGGGAATGATTTCCATTTCCAATGGTATCCTGAACATTCTTGACATGGCCGCCCTTCGAGAGGCCATGGACAGCCTTATCCATGAGGCTGTCTTTGAACCTGATGAGGAAAAGAGGAGGTCTTATTTCTTACTCATCAAGGAGATTGCAAAGGCAGCAGGTGCCATACCTTCTTCCATTCAGGGGCTGTATGAGGAGATGGGAAGGGAATACCCTGGTTTCACGGTTCCTGCTATAAATATAAGGGGTTTGACCTATGATGTAGCCAGGGCAGTATTCAGAAAGGCTATAGAAAAGAATGTGGGAGCACTGATCTTTGAGATAGCCCGTTCTGAGATTGGATATACAAAACAGAGACCTATCGAGTACGCCACTACAGTGCTTGCAGCAGCATTCAGGGAAGGGTTTACAGGACCTGTATTCATTCAGGGGGATCATTTTCAGCTTGTCAGAAAAAACTTTCTCTCTGACCCTGATGCAGAGACAAGCTATGTTAAGGGATTGATCAAAGAGGCTATAGAGGCAGAGTTCTACAATATCGATATTGATTCCTCCACCCTTGTTGACCTTGAAAAACCAACAGTAAAGGAGCAACAGAGACCAAACTTCGAAAAGACCGCGGAACTTGCAGAATATGTCAGGGGGGTACAACCTGAAGGTATTGATATATCCATAGGCGGAGAGATAGGAGAGATAGGTGGCAAGAATAGCACACCTGATGAATTAAGGGCCTATCTTGATGGATTCAAGGAGACCTTCAAGGGTAATAAAGGTTTAAGTAAACTCAGTGTCCAGACAGGGACATCCCATGGAGGCGTTGTGCTTCCTGATGGTAGCCTTGCGAAGGTAAAGATAGACTTTGATACCCTCAGGATACTTTCAGATCTTGCAAGGAAGGAGTACGGACTTTCAGGTTGCGTACAGCATGGGGCATCAACCCTTCCTGAAGAGGCCTTCAATATGTTCCCTGAAACCGGTACCTCAGAGGTTCACCTTGCAACAGGCTTCCAGAATATCATTTACGATAGCAAACACCTACCCGAGGAATTCCGAAAGGATGTATACGATTTCATAAAAAAGGAATATGCAAAGGAATGGAAGGAGGGACAGACAGAGGAGCAATTTATTTACAGCACAAGAAAGAAGGGTTTTGGGCCCTTAAAGAAGAGATGGTGGGATCTGCCATCCCATGTGAAGGAACCCATAATGAAGGAACTTGAGGATAGGTTCGCCCTCCTCTTTAACAGGTTAAGGGTTGAAAATACTACTGATATAGTCAGTCGCACAGTAAAGCCAGTAAAGGTTAGAAAAGAAATCCCTGATGATATTAAGAGACAATTATGAAAGAGGTCCTTGCAATAGTTGTAGGTGGCGGGCCTGCCCCTGGTATAAATGGTGCCATAAGTGCAGCTACCATTGAGGCAATAAATAGTGGTCTCAATGTAATAGGTGTTATGGGTGGATTTAAGAGTCTTTTTGAGGGCAGGAAAAATAACATAATACCTCTGACTATCGAGGATGTCTCGAGGATTCACACTCAGGGTGGGTCTATCCTCGGCTCTTCCAGAGAATATCCCGACAAGGTAAAGGAGAGATTCAAGGTCCTTATGAAGACCTTCAAGACATTCAAGGTCCGTTATCTAATAACCATAGGGGGCGATGGCACCTCCTTCATGGCCCGATGGATAGAGAAGGAGGCAAAAGGTTCAATCTCAGTTGTTCATGTCCCGAAGACCATTGATAATGACCTGCCGTTACCAGGGGGGATGCCTACCTTTGGATACGAAACAGCCAGACACTATGGGGTCGAGATAGTAAAAAACCTCATGGAAGATGCAAAGACCATGGGAAGATGGTACTTCGTAACCACCATGGGAAGGAATGTTGGACACCTTGCCCTCGGCATAGGTAAGGCATCAGGGGCTACAATCACACTTATACCTGAAGAGTTCCCTGAGGATAAGATAAGCATAAAGAAGATCGCTGATATTCTTGAGGGATCTATAATAAAGAGGCTCTCTATGGGTAGAAATCATGGGGTAGCGGTTATTGCTGAGGGAATCTCGGATAAACTGGACTTTCATGAACTATCAAGATACGAGCATTTAGAAAAGGACGAAACAGGCAGGGTAAGGCTATCCCAGATACAGCTTGGTCGAATTGCGAAGGAATTCGTCAGAAAGAGCCTAAAGGAAAGGGATATTGAAATCACCATTGTTGATAAAAATATTGGCTATGAGCTAAGGGCTGCAGATCCTATACCCTTTGATATAGAGTATACAAAGAATCTCGGTTATGGGGCTGTAAAGTTCCTCCTTCGGGGAGGAAGTGGTGCAATGATTACGATCTATGAGGGCAGGCTAAACTCTGTCCCCTTTGCTGACATGTTCAATCCTGATACAGGAAGGATAAAGGTCAGAACAGTTGATATTACCTCAGAACCCTATGAGGTGGGGAGAAAATACATGATAAGACTTGAAAAGGTTGACTTCAATCCTAATAACATTAAGAGGCTCGCTAGGGCTGCAAACATGACCCCCCTGGTTTTTAAAGAGAGATTCGGTTATCTATTCAACTCAAGGAACTGTAAATAATGGCTAACCTTTATATTGGATGCAGCGGATTCCTTTATGAACACTGGAAGGGCATATTCTACCCGGAAGAACTCCCTCAGAAGAGATGGTTTGAATATTACTGCAGCAGATTTCGATCTGTTGAATTGAATGTGACATTCTACAAACTCCCTGACAAAGAGACCTTTCACAAGTGGTATGGAGAGACGCCAGGCGGTTTCAAGATATGCCTTAAAGGCAGCAGATTCATTACCCACGTAAAGAAGCTGAAGGCATCAGCAGAACCTCTCGATGTTTTTTTATCCAGGGCAGCCTCACTTAAGGAAAAACTTGGCGCCATTCTATGGCAACTGCCCCCAGGGCTTAAGGCCGACACAGGCAGACTCTCTGAATTCCTTGAGAACCTGAGACCCTACAAAGTAAGAAGCACCTTCGAGTTCAGGGATGAATCATGGATAAATCATAAGGGTGTCATCTCACTCCTCGAAAAGGAGAATGCATCCCTTTGCATGGCTGACTGGCCTGAATTCCTGAATGACCTCCCTGTTACAGCAGACTTTGTGTATATAAGGAGACATGGTGAAGGTGGTAGCTATGCAACCTGCTATACCACAAAGCAGTTAAAGGCAGACGCAACAAGGATAAGAAGATATCTTAAGGACAAGAAGGACGTCTATATTTACTTCAATAATGATGCCTTCGGATATGCCCCTCAGAATGCCCTTGAATTAATGGAATTACTAAAAAACAGGCTTTAAAAGACCTTCAATATACTCATAAACAGATTAACAAGGGGGATAACAAAATATCTGGCTATCCCTGTTGCTATAAGGATAATAACTATTATGAAACCAAAGGGTTCTAACTTACTGAATGATATTGCCTGTCTCTGTGGCAGGAGACCAACCAGCACCCTCCCACCATCCAGGGGAGGAACAGGCATTAGATTAAAGGCGGTTAAGACAACATTAATCGTTATACTTGCCTCCAGCATAAGTGCGAGGGGGACAAGGGTCTTACTTGCTATAGCCTCAGAAAACATGCCAGAAAGGGGGACTATAAAAAATCTCAATAACATTATACTTAAGAAGGCAATAAGCAGATTTGTCAAAGGTCCAGCCGCTGCTGTAATTGCCATCCCTTTCCTTGGGTTTTTAAAATTCATAGGATTCACAGGGACGGGTTTTGCATAACCGAATACGAACTGCCCATTCGTAAAAATCAGTAACATAAAAGGCAGTATTATCGTTCCAAAGAGGTCTATATGTGCAAAGGGATTAAGGGTAAGCCTTCCCAGCATCCTTGCTGTGGGGTCACCAAGCCTGCTGGCTACAAAACCATGGGATAACTCATGAAACGTTATTGCCACAAGCACAGGAAGCGCTGATAAGGCTAATTGTCTGAGGATATTTGCTGTTTCCAAAGATCTCTCTTCTCTTAGATTGGATGCAATATCTTATCTATTACTGTTCTGGCCACCACAAGAGGGTCGATGAAAGAACTCTCCATGTCATGTTCTATATCCCTTTTATTTGAGAGGTAGGTTATTCGGTCCTGCATCCTGTTTCTCAGGAATTGTAAGTATTCAGGGCTCCTTGTTGGTTTATACTTTTTATCATAGTCACTACCAAAGAGATCATTGCCATTCTTCGGGATCATGAGCCCAGGGAATACCTTCCATTCTCTCCACTCGATATTCCCCCTCACCAGTTCAGTAACAATGGAAAGAGAGAGTTCCTTCGGTATATCTATCTCTGAACCGGGCAGTCCAAAGGCATGGGTATTCATTATGTAGCATTCAGTGCCGAGCTTGAAGAGTTTTCTGAATTGCTGACAGTCCACTATCAAGGGATGGACTCTGAAGGGATTTGCAAAGGGCTCTATAACAAGCCTTTCAAGCTCTTCCTTTGGTACATTCTCCACCCCCTTTGCCCTCATGGTGCTTAGGGATGCACCCATTGCTACAGCGAGTCCCACTTCAGAAACCTTGCATATGGGAGGCAGAGAGGTATCCTTTTGTAACCATATGACCTTACCAGGCCTCTTGCAAGACACATCATGATTAAACATGTCACGGGATTTGATACACCTCCCGTTGTCATTTCTTATGTCTTTGGCAACTATTAATCGACCACCATCAGGAAGTTCTGTTACAGCTACATTCTGGGCTGAATAAAAGTATTTTATAACAGGATCATTAAACTCAACAGCATCAGTCTTGTCAAACAGGCTCGGTTCAAGGGCTACTGATACATCATTTTCAAGGTCTATAAGAAAGGCATCATCATGAATAACAGTGACCTTCTCATCCTTCCTTAGTGTCCCTGCGTGGTCATGGCTATTTGTTATAGATGACTTTCCCGAACCACTCAGACCGAAAACAGCAATAGGTGGATGGTTGCCAATAGTCTTTATGCCGCCATGGCATGCAACCATGTTGTGCCTTACACCTATTGTCCAGGCCAGGGTAAGGGTACCCTTCTTCCTTTCCCCAAAGTAGCGTAATCCAAGTATGGCAATACAGTTTTCATCTTCGTCTATTATCACTAAACCATTAGGAAATTCAGGATGAGACCACTCAGGGTCGGCAAAAACAAGTATATCAGGCTCATCCAGAAGTCTTGACCCTTTATATGCCTCAATCCAGGGGGGCATCCAGGGGGTAAAGTTAAATCCCCAATCGAGCATATTCTTAGCATCGGTTACCGGACTCAGAAGATGTGCCTTAACCATAAAATCAGGATGCAGACCCACGATAGCCTCAAGCCAGAGGCCTTCCCTCCTGTTAAAACGATATATTGCTTCACCCAGTATCTTGAGATACTTGTCCTTGTCCTTTCCCATTTTTCTGACAAGCCTCCTTGCCCTGGCTGTACGGCCAACAATACCACCATCGTTTGAAACAAGGACCTTTGCATCACCAGGAAGGGCAAATTGTTCAGGTTTATAAAGGGGGTGTGATGTAACAATGACCTCTGGTTGTCTCAGGGAAAGGTTGTAAAGTTCAGACATTGTTGTCTTCCTTACAGAATTTGCAAAAAAGGCGCTTTCTATCATCGCCCTCCACGGAGAGGCAGGTATCTTATGAACAGTAGCCAACTTATTACTCCTTATCCTTAGCGCTCTACTTAATGTTTGATATGGAAATCAATTTATTATGTCAGATTGAGTATAAAAAGGTAAAGACCTTCGAATTGCCTCATCAAAATTCTCAAGGAAGTGAATCGTAGCATCATTTGAGAAGTCAGAAAGACAGACATTCAGACAAGAGACAGAAGACAGATGAACTAGTGAAGGAAGGACATGATTCGTTGTCCTTGATCCGTTATCCAGAATTAAAGATCTGCATAACGAAAAACGGTTATCCGGTGAAGGGGTTAACAATATGTCTGGATTTTCAGGATGCAGATTTTTAAATCAGTTGACTTTTTTAGATAAAAGATGTTTAATAATTATAATTAATAAATTGTTTGAGCTAAATGGATGAAAAAGGTTAAG
>JBBIPQ010000046.1:0-13529 GCA_037442785.1 Nitrospirota bacterium | reverse complement strand
TTTAACTCTCATCGTTTCTTTTTCTTGAAGATTACGAGCCGTTATTGAACAGCCTTAATTAGTTTTATAATATACCACGATAGTTTAACAGACTTCAAACAAAACTCAAACTTTACGTGAATCTTCAAGAGGGGGAAACTGATAAGAAAGCCACCAAATTACCAGAAAAGAAATAAATGGCACTTTTTTTAACCAGAATCAATTTTATCAGAAAGGTAAAGGTTTTATATATGTCAATACGATGTCTACGATGCAGAGGGTTTCTATTTGACAGCATACACGCATACCCTCACGAACCCGTCTATAAGGGTATAAAACACTGTTTTAACAAATATAGCACAATTAAGTTTCTAAAGTATCTTATTGAAAAAAGTAGATGGTGTAACTTGTTGATTTTTTAGGATCTTTATGGTAGGCACGGGCGGTTTCGAACCGCCGACCTCTACCGTGTCAAGGTAGCGCTCTCCCCCTGAGCTACGCGCCTAACATTATAAATTAAAACCTAAATTACACTTTCTTGTCAAGAAATCGCATTTTCTGAATAATTTGACAGTAGATCTAAGTTTAGGTTATATTTAATTATTCCCGGGGGAGGCCTGTAGGCCTGAGAGTCCCTTAACGAGTTTGACCTCTGAGAGGGAGACCCCTTGAACCTGATACGGGTAATACCGGCGTAGGGATGGGGCTATAGGTTATTTATTTGTAAACCGCATCCGGGAGAAGGGCACCCCAAAGATCAAAGATTTTGGGTACCCCGAGGCGGTTTTTTTTATTTTAGTATGAAACTCAGGGTTAACGGCAACATAATCGAAACAGGGGCTAATACAGTATTAGAGTTACTCGAGGAATTAAATATCAAGCCTGAGCGAGTAGCCGTTGAGGTCAATATGAAGGTATTAAAGAAGACAGAGTATCGTGATTTTACTCTGAGTGAAGGAGACAGTATAGAGATCGTTAACTTTGTCGGAGGAGGATATAATGAATGATAGGTTAATTATCAGTGGTATAGAGTTTAATTCCCGTCTCTGGGTTGGCACTGGAAAATACAGGGATTTCGAAGAAACAAGAAAGGCTATCGAGGCATCAGGAACAGATGTTGTTACTGTAGCTGTAAGAAGGGTAAATATCCTGAACAGAGAATCAGAGAATCTGCTCGATTACATCAATCCTAAGAAGTACAAGATATTGCCAAATACAGCAGGATGTTATACTGTTGATGATGCGCTAAGGTATGCCCGTCTTGCGAGAGAGGCTGGCATATCTGATATGATAAAGCTTGAAGTGATCGCTGATGAAAAAACCCTTTTCCCTGATACAGAGGGCCTGGTTAAGGCAACTAAGATACTCGTTAAAGAGGGGTTTATCGTTTTTCCGTATACCAATGATGACCCAATAGTTGCAAAGAAACTTGAGGATGCAGGGGCTGCGGCAGTGATGCCCCTTGGAGCACCCATAGGATCTGGCCTTGGAATAAGGAATCCTTACAACATAAAGATAATACTCGAGACTGTAAAGATCCCTGTCATAGTTGATGCTGGTGTGGGAACAGCATCTGACGCAACCATTGCCATGGAACTCGGTTGTGACGCAGTCCTTATAAACACCGGGATAGCCGGAGCAAGGGATCCAGTTGCAATGGCTGAGGCTATGAAGCATGCAGTAATAGCAGGGCGACTCGCCTTTAAGGCAGGCAGGATACCAAAAAAGCTCTATGCTACTGCAAGCAGCCCGATTGAGGGGATGATTTGATCAGAGAATAGCAAAGTAGCCATTAGGCATCAGGAAGATCCTGATTGATAGGCTAAATTCTTGGGGAGGTAAGAATGGAGGCTTACAGGTATCAGGAACTCGCATATCTTGTGGTTCCTGTAATGTTAGGAATGGAGTTTTTTATGTGTGCAAGGGATGAAAAAAGGATCGGATTGGACTCAACACTCGGCTCCTATCTTTTAGAAGTTTCAGGCTTTATCTTTATGGCACTGATTCCAGCCATATTTATATTCACCATATGGGCTGTAGAGACAAAGAGATTCCCCTTACAGGAACTAACCCTTGCAAGGCTTGACAGATACGGTGTCCTATTCTTCTTTATGGGTGCATGGTGGCAGGTTTATATATTTGGTGCATTAAGGGCAAGGAGAATGGAAAGGAAAGAGGCTGGCAAAGGGTATCTCTGGATACCATTTCTAAGTCTCGGGCTTTTTATATCTATCCTTGTCCTCTGGGTATCACCGTGGAATCTGAAATGGGTATCAGCAATATGGTTCTTTCTTATCTTTGGTATACTGAATATCATAAAGGCAAGACCAAAGACTATTGAAAAAACAATGTGGATCCTAGCCGCTATCACATTCCTTGTTGAAAACATCCTTTTCCTCTGGCTCGAGAGTGTGGTGTGATAGACTTTAATCTATACTTAATTACAAACAGGATAATAGTTCCTGATAATAATATTTTTGGTGCTATTGAAGAGGCCCTTAAAGGTGGCGTAAGGGCAGTACAGTTAAGAGAAAAGGATTTAAGGATCAGGGAACTCCTTGATATGGCTTACAGGATGAGGGAATTAACAAGGAGACACGGGGCCAAACTCTTTATCAATGACAGGGTTGATGTGGCTGTGGCTATCGAGGCTGACGGGGTTCACCTTGGTAGAAAAAGCATCCCTCCCTGGGCAGCAAAGAGGGTCTCTAAAGACCTTCTGGTAGGGGTATCCACCCATTCGGTTCAGGAGGCCATCCAGGCAGAAAAGGATGGGGCAGATTTCATAACACTCGGACCTGTCTTTTATACACCATCAAAGGCGGGCTATGGCGAACCAGTTGGACTGGATATCCTTAGAGCGGTCTGTTCTTCCGTTTTTTTACCTGTTCTGGCAATAGGTGGGATTAAACTCGAGAATGTAAAGGATGTCATTAATAGTGGGGCTAAAGGTGTGGCTGTTATATCGGCTATACTCGGAGCAGTTAATATAAAAGATGCAGTAGAAATATTTTTGAGGTGTTTGAAATGACAAGAATCAAGATGGCAAAAAAAGGAATAGTAACAGAGGAATTCAAGGAGGTCTCCCGTATAGAGGGTATATCTGAGGAGGATCTGATTAAAGACATTGCTGAAGGCAGAAGCGTCATAGCAAGAAATAATAGGCACGCTATAAAACCAGTCGGTATAGGAAAGAGGATGCGTGTAAAGGTTAATGCAAATATAGGGACATCAAAGGATAAGGTTTCTATTTCCGATGAAATAGAAAAACTCAAGGCCCTTGTCAGATACGGATCTGATGCAGTTATGGATCTCTCAACAGGTGGAGCAATCAAAGAGATCAGAAGAACGCTCCTTCAGGAATCACCTATACCCGTTGGGACTGTTCCTATATATGAGGCAATGGTTATGGCCTCAGAGAGATACGGGAAGATAGCTGATATGACTGTTGACGATCTCTTTGGCGTTATTGAGGATCATGCTGAAGAGGGTGTTGACTTCATAACTGTCCACTCAGGACTTACCAGGAAGGCTGTCGAAAGACTCAGTAAAGAAGGAAGGATACTCGATATAGTCAGCAGGGGAGGTGCCTTTCTCCTTGAATGGATGGTCTACAATGAGAGGGAAAACCCCCTGTATGAGCATTATGACAGACTCCTTGAGATAGCAAAGAAATATGATCTGACCCTGAGTCTCGGTGACGGCCTCAGGCCTGGATGTCTCGCGGATGCAACAGACAGGGCACAAGTTGAGGAATTGCTCACCATTGGAGAACTCCACGAGCAGGCGTTGAAAGAGGGTGTTCAGACCATAATCGAAGGACCAGGGCATGTGCCACTGAACCAAGTAGAACTTAATATCAAACTCCAGAAAGAGATCTGCAAGGGAGCGCCCTTCTATGTGCTCGGACCTCTCGTTACCGATATCGCCATGGGTTATGACCATATTGCTGCAGCTATAGGAGGGGCTATTGCAGGCGCTGCTGGTGCTGATTTCCTCTGTTATGTAACCCCATCAGAGCACATCAGGCTACCTGACATTAACGATGTTATTGAGGGTGTAATAGCCCTCAAGATAGCAGCCCATGCAGCAGATATTGCGAGGGGGATACCTTCAGCAATTGAGAAGGATAAGAAAATGGCCCTTTACAGGAAAAGGCTTGACTGGGAAGGACAGATATCCATAAGCTTTAATCCTGAAAAGGTGCGGAAACTCAGGGCAGAGGTCCCTCCATCAGAAGATGAGGTCTGTAGCATGTGTGGAGAATTCTGTGCTATAAGAACAGTCGAGAGGGCCTTGAAGATCGGTTCTAAATGTGATCAGGTTATATAATTCAGCAGACCCGAAGAGACTTTTCGAAGATGCTCTCAGGCTTCCCAGAACAGAACACCCTTATTATTCAGGGATAATATATATTGCCCCTTCTAACCTAAGGGCAAGACATGCTGAAAGGATATTTCACAGGATCATCAATCCCGAAAAAAGGACAGATATATGTTACATACCTCCAGATATTACCACCCTCAATGAATTATCGAAAAGACTTTATTCCACATACAGTTTGAAGACCTTACTTTCAAGACCTTTAACACCGATCCTGATAGCTCTACTTTCAGATAAAGGATTGGGCCTATCCATTATTGTATCAGATCTTATAAAGGATCTCAAACAATTCCATCCCGATCGAGATACCGGAGAACTTAAAGAACAAGTCATTAAAATTCTGGAATCATACAATCTCCCTGATTCCCTGAAGGCAACGATCATTGGAAGCCTTGAGACATTCAATCTTTACCAGGAATGCTTGAATATGAATAATCTCATTGATGAAGATGATCTGCTGAAACTCTGTAGCCATTATATCAAGGAGTGGAGAGTCTTCAATGTATCCATAATAGATGGTTTTTATGCACCTACAAGGGCAGAGATGTTCATAATCAAGACGATCATCGGTAAGTCAGATCATTCATTAATATCCGTCCCCCGTCTTGATGGCCTTGATGAGGTAACCAATGATTACGTATCTTTCCTGAAGAATAATTTCTCTCCTGAATATATGGATGTCTCCCCAAAAGGTTGCAAGTCTGATTTCAGATATATAGCCTATGAGGACATCGAGTCTGAGGTAGAAGGTATTGCAAGAAACATAAAGTCTCTATTTATATCAGGGAAAATAAAGGACCTCTCCGAGGTCGTTGTTGCCTTTCCAAAGCTCAATAAGTATAGAGAAATCATTGAACGTGTCTTTTATAGATACGGCATCCCCTGTGACATATCACAAAAAAGACCCCTTGGACAGACCAGGGCCATGATTGATCTCTTCTGCATGATACAGTCTATTTACGAAGATTATCCAAGGCTCAAATTTTCACAATTCCTTTCGTCAAGATATTTTAAAAAGATCCCTGAATCCATTAAGAGCTGGATACCAAATCTATCGCTCCAATCTGGCATTATAACGGGGAAAAAGGCATGGCTTAACTTTCTCTCAAGGGGTAATGAAAGATGTAACATCAATGATATAATTGAGAATACATCCCGATCCGCTGAGAATAACACCCTTTTTACTGCATTAGACCAGACTTTGATCTCGGGATTGACAGAGATCGAAAGGGACATCCTGGAGATATTCAGAAAACTCGAGCCGATTGAAGAAATAAAGGCATCCGCATCCTTCTCTGAGTTTTCAACAAGGTTAAAGACTATCCTTAAAGAACTCGGTTTTCTCGATGTTACATATGTTGATGAAGACTACAGGATCTTCAGTGATATGAAGAAGCATCTCCTGAACTGCCTGGACGAATTAGCTTCCCTCGAGAGAATCAAGCCTGCCAGACTGAGTCTGCAAGAGTTCTCAGAATATCTATGGTATATCCTCGACCATATATATGTAGACAGGGAGGTTGAGGGTGTAACTGTTACGGATATCCATGAGGCCTCACCTATGGCATTTTTGAGACACATATATGTTGGTGGTCTAACAGATGATGATATGCCTGATCGGGGCAGCATCGATTATATCCTTCCTGATAGTGTAAAAAGGGCTATTGGTCTGCCAGATCTAGACAAAAGGATTACATTGCAAAAATTTCTACTCGAAAATATAATCAGGTCCTCTGCCCATGTACATCTGTCATATCCACTCAGTGAAGGCGAGGATAAATTCCTCCCTTCCCCTTTTCTCTATTCAGGTCAACAGGAAAGGGAAAGGATACCAGGGATATTCTCGAAAGAGGAAATCCTTGTGATGAAGGGTGAAAGACCCCTGAGTAAATTTCTAAGGGAGATAAAGATAAACTCAAAAATCTCTAATCTTACAGGTATGCTCAATGTTACAGACATAGACTCCTACAGATCCTGTCCAAGAAGGTTCTTTATAGAAAAGCTCTTGCGTGTTTTACATCCCACCATTAAGGAGTATGATCTCGAGGCAACTATCCTGGGTGAGATCATCCACAAGGTCATGGAGAGGATCATATTTGAATCCCTTGATAATGTGGATAAACTGAAGGAAAAGGCAGCAGAGATGGTTGACAGGATTGCGGATAGCAGAAATATTGACCAATTCTGGAAAGATATTATAAAGGATGCCTTCATAGAGATATTGCCAGATATAATAAGTAAAGAGATGGAGATAAGAAGGGATGGCTATACCCCTTACAAGGTTGAACAGTTTGTTACAGGCGAACCATTAAAGGGGATCAGATTCAAAGGCAAGATTGACAGGATAGATAGATCAGAAAGTGGCGTCACAATCATTGATTATAAGACAGGCAGCGATACACTAACATGCTCTAAGGTTTATCATGGAAAGGAGAAACTACAACTCTTTCTCTACGCCGCACTCCTTAAGACGCAGGGTTACAGGGTTGAGAGGGTTGGTATTTATTCCCTAAAGGATATAACGATTAAATGGTGTCCTCCGAGGAAAAAAGGCAGAGGAAAGACAGTAGATATTGACGATATGATAACAGCATCCCTTAGGTTTCTTGAGGAAACAGTTGAAGAATTCAGAAAGGGTATATTCACTGCTAAACCCCTTGATGATAACTATTATATCTGCCGCAAATGTGGCGAAAACCCTTTCTGTCCTTATATACAATCATGAATGATTATCTCGACATAACAAAAAGCGTGATGATATCCTCGCCTGCTGGATCAGGCAAGACCGAAAAGCTTGCCAGGAGATATATAAGCCTTCTCAGGGGAGGTTCGGACGTAGAGAGGATACTCGCCATAACCTTTACTGATAAGGCTGCAGCAGAGATGAAGGAAAGGATACTGAACATACTGAAAACCGAAGATATTGATCTTTATGAAAGGATAAGAGAAAAGGTACCAAGGATGAGGATTTCCACCATTCACTCATTCTGCCTGAAACTACTGAAAAGATTCTCTCTGGATCTCGGGATAGACCCTTCATTAGATGTACTTGATAGTTTCTCTCAGGACATACTGTGGTCAGAAGCAGTTTACGAGTCACTTCTTGAGGAAGGAAAGACAGGAAAAGGACTATTCTCAGAGACTCTCAAGAGAGAAGGAATAAAGGGCTGGAATAGACTCTATAGTATATTGGAAGAAATCCATAAAAAAAGGCCATCTATTGAACTTGGCCTTAAAAATGGCATCATTATCCATGAAGACACTGATGAATCCTCTCACCTTGAAGGTATCATCTCTCTTTACTCGAACTGTCTTGAGAGGTATAGAAAGAAAAAGTTGGACAGACACTTGATTGACTACAACGACCTTGAACTAATGGCCTATGAGGCTATCACAAAAAACCCTGAATGGCAAAATGTCCTTTTCTCCTTTGATGAGCACACAGACCATATACTTATCGACGAATTTCAGGACACGAGCACCCTTCAGTGGAAGATCATTGACAAGCTCACAGAGGAATGGAGATCAGGCCTTGGTGCAAAGAGGGAATCCGGGATAAGGCCAACAATATTTCTTGTTGGTGATGACAAACAATCCATTTATTCCTTCAGGGGTGCCAATGTGGATATATTCAGACAGGCTAAAGAGAGATTATCCGAGTGGCTAAATAATGAATACCACTTTATAGAGATAGAGGAAAACTACAGGAGTCTGCCCACAATAGTAAACTTTGTTAACTCCCTTTTCGAAAGGATAATGACCCCTGATCTTATAGATAAACCAGGAATAGTCAAATACTCTCCCTTCAAGCCTGAGAGAGAAGGGAGCGGTGAGGTTAGACTATGTATAATCGAATCTACAGTAAACATTCGTGATGGCAGAAAAAAAGAAGCCCTTTATGTAGCCAATCGCATAAATGAGATCATCCCTAAAATAAAGGTCTATGATGGGAATGCCGAGAGAAATGCCCGTTATGCTGATGTGGCCATCCTCCTCAGGAGCAGGACACATCTCTCCATATTTGAGGAAGCCCTTAGACAATACAGGATTCCATTTATCGTGGTTAAGGGTATAGGTTTCTACCAATCCCCGGAGGTCTCAATATTAAGAGATATTCTATTTTTTCTTATCGATCAAAAGGATGACTACAGTCTTTTCAATATATTGAGATCCCCTCTTTTCAACATTGGATATGAGGTTATCCTGAAGATCGCTTCAAAGAGACCATCAGGTGTCGGTGGATTCCTCTTCACCCTTCTTCAGCGAGCTACCGAGGATGAGACGATTGATGAAAGGAAAAAAATAAGTATGGCTCTCACCCTCATAACAAAATGGCTTGAAAGGGCAAAGAAGGTTCCATATGCTATCCTGCTTGAGGAGATATTGAATGAGACAGAGGGATGGAAATACTTCAGCGAACCTCAGAGACACAAGAATGTAAAGAAATTTCTAAGGATAATCGAGGGTCTTGAATTTAGAGGTCTGACAGGACTGGAGATCAGGGAGAAATTGATAAGGGCATCCCTTCATTCTGAAGAGCCAAAGGCAAATATAAACTCAGAGGAGATTGATGCAGTAAAAATAATGACTATTCATGCAGCAAAGGGTCTTCAGTTCCCGATAGTATTTCTTCCATGTCTCGACGAGGAAGGTTATAAAACTGGCAGGTTCGTGATGGAGGAAAATGGTGACAGGATAATAATTGCTTATGAGAATGATTCAAACGAGAGAAGAGAAAATCCCTTTTTTGTAAGAATGAAGGAAAGATCCGTTGAGGAAGACAAAAGACTCTTCTATGTTGCTGTAACAAGGGCAATGGATCATCTATATATGTCAGGTATCAAGAAGGATAATGTAAAGGGACGACTCGCCCAGATAGTGAGTGCCTTTAAAATAGATTTAGAATCCTTCGATCACAAAAACCTCCCCCTCTGCATAGAGTTCCTGAAGGATGACCTGGAAATACCCCCATGTGAGGCCCCGGGCCTCTATTTGAAATCCTCAGGACGACTCCAGCAAGACGTCCCA
Organism: Nitrospirota bacterium; assembly: GCA_037442785.1. GTDB lineage: Bacteria > Nitrospirota > Thermodesulfovibrionia > Thermodesulfovibrionales > UBA9159 > JBBIPQ01. The sequence goes on along the minus strand of JBBIPQ010000046.1, from coordinate 4,139 downwards.
ATTATTCATACAGATCCTATCTTTTTTAGACCAGAACACATCTGGACTGATGTTACTGAGGAGATTGAATACATAAGAAACAGGCACGGTGACAACTGGATTACCCTGGGACGAATATTCCATAGTCTATTCGAGGCCATATCAAAAGGACGTATCGAAATTAATGATGCCGACAGGAAGATAGATGCCCTGATAAGGGCGGAAACAGCCTCTCCTGAACTTGCAGGTATAATGAAAGAAATTATCAAAAAAGACTTAGATAATTTGAAGAGATCTGGCCTGCTTGACGAGATAATTATGCCAAGGGATAATTCATATACAGAATTACCTTTTGTCCTCCAGAGGAATGATAAGATTTATAAGGGTAGGATTGACAGGATCGTTATCGATGGCAATTTAGCCCATATCTATGATTATAAGACCTATCCTGTCTCGGAAAAGGAATTTCCAGAACTCAAAAACAAATACGCATTTCAATTACAACTTTATAGAGAGGCAACAGAAAGGTTATTTTCTCTCAAAACAGAGGCCTTTCTCTTCTTCACCCACGAACAGAAGATAGAAAGGCTTTAAATACTTGTGAGTTAACCTTAATTTTTTGTAAACTATTTATACTGCCGGGATAGCTCAGTCGGTAGAGCAGCTGATTCGTAATCAGCAGGTCGTGGGTTCGAATCCCATTCCCGGCTTTGTTTTCTGGATGCAGACATGAATGGAAAAATATATCTATACTGTTTTAAATTGTGTTTTTTCTTACTACTCTTGATAGCTATCAATAACATATCTGAAGGGAATGACCTTATAGATCTGGATAGTCTGATAAGGGTATTAGAGAATAAAGGTACTGACTGGAGGATTCAGATCGATGCAATCGATAGGATTGCGGAATCAGCAGACCCACGAGGTTCTGATATATTAATCAAATTTCTTAATGATCCTTTCCTGAACTATGATTGTCCGGCTCTGAAATTTCATGCTGCCATGGCACTCGGAAGATATAAGGGAGATTCTCGTGTCATCGAAACCCTTATCGAGGTAGCATCGGATAATGATAATCCCCTCACTGTTAGAGAAGTAGCTATAAACTCACTCGGTGAGATTGGAGATAGAAGATCATTAAAAATACTCTTAAATATGTTAAATCATGATAGTTTCGCTCTAAGGATAGCTTCCATCAGGGCTCTTGTCAAAATAGGTGATCCATCCACTATTCCTGTTCTTGAAGCATTACTTGATAAGGATAGAGATTTAGAGAATGAAATCCGTATTGTATTACACTTGCTTATGGCAAATGGCAATAAAAACTAAGCTCACTAAAATCTCTATCTCAGCATATAGAGTAGCATCAGATTTATCACATATATCAGTAATATCCCCATAGAATCCCAGGCTAAAAGCAACGGTTTTTTTTCTGTGCGGTAGGTTAAACCGATAATTGCTATCGTTGTCATGGCAATAGCTGATAAGGCAGAGATTATGTGATTCTGGCTCGCAAAGGAAAGAAGAGGGCCTTTGATAAAAAAGATGTCATCAAGGGCAAGTATGAAAATGTTAAATATATTGCTTCCAAAAAGATTACCGATTGCGAGGTCTATTGCACCTATCTTTACCGCAGAAACAGAAACCACAACCTCTGGAAGGGATGTGGAAAGGGCAATAAATATATTTCCAACAAATGTCTGGCCAAGTCCAGTTGTTTCAGCAATCCCCTCGCCAATCTTTGGAAGAAAGACCGCGGCAATTATTACCACTACTGCATTGATAACGTAATTGATTACTGCTGTTTTTGTTGATACCTCTTCATATCTAAGTTCAACCGCAATCTCCTTCACAAATGCAGCCAACTGCCTCTTTTCGTAAGAATATACTAACCTCATCGCCACAAGATAAATCAGCATAAACAAGAGCGTATACGGACCAATCCATCCAATAGGAAAAATCCTCTCTTTCAAAAAAATACTTAATACCATAATGCCGAGAAGGAGTATACCAAATGCAGCAGAAAGCACATGCCCGTGATGCGCCCTTGTAGATATAGGCTTTGTGGGATGAAAGGCATCCAAAAAGGCAAGTATAAACATATTAAAGACACAGCTTCCAATTACATCTCCCACAGCAATATCAGGAACATCCGCATATGTGACAGAACTTATACCTGTAACAAGCTCAGGAAGGGATGTCACCGAGGCCAAAAGAACAACACCTATCCATGTCCTGCCTACGCCTGTCTTTTCGGCAATGATGTCGCCATATTTTGAGAGCCTTGTGCCTGAATAGACAATTACAGATGTGCAGACTATAAAAGCAAACCAGAGAAACATATTTAATCACCGCCCAAGACTGCTGCAATCAGATTTTTCAGGTTCACAAATCTCACAGGGATATTATCATATCTCCTTGAATATGGCCGTGTCACATCATAGGACACAACAAAATTCTCTCCATCTGGATATATCCTCCTGAATGACTTCAGACTGCTCACATCAAACTCTGACGCTGACCATTTACACTCAATAGCAATAGGCCCTTTATGCCTTGCAATAATAAAGTCAATTTCATGCCCCTGTTTGTCTCTCCAGTACAGAATCCTTCGGTTCTGCAGATTAGCAAAGATCTCATTAAGCACATAGTGTTCCCATAGATAGCCCTGGTCATCTTGCCTGACTTCATGCCATCCCCTGTAGTAACACACAAAACCCGTATCAAAGGCATACACCTTTGGAGCAGAAATAATCTCTCTTGGACGATGAGAACTGAAAGGGCGAATTATATGCACAACATATGTTGCCTCAAGCACTGAAAGATAATTCGATATGGTTGAACGACTGACCTCGCAGGGTCCTGCAAACCTGCTCGCCTCAAAAATACCGCCACTCTGTGTAAAGAGGAGTTCTGTAAATTTCATGAATGAATGTCTTCTTTCGAGCCGAAAGAGTTCCATTATATCCTTTGCCCAGTAAGCATCGATCCACTCCTGAAAATCCCTCTCCGGCAGCTCCTCTGATAAAAAAAAGGGGGGCAATCCACCGAATAAAAAACGATGTCTTATCTCTGTATTGCCGAAGTCCTTCATATCATCAGATATCATGGGTGTGAGCCATATCTCTGCCTTTCTGCCAACCAGAGTATCTTTGAACCTTTTTGATGCACCAAGTGTTGATGAGCCTGTAGCAATTACCCTTATGTCAGGATAATGATCTGCTGCGACTTTCAGGACCTCGGAGGGATTATCAAGACGGTGAATCTCATCAATGATTACAGTCTTGTTTTTTAATTCATCGAAAAATGATTGAGGGTCTTCCATCATACGTCTTGTTCTTGGCAGTTCACAATCAAAATATTCTGCATCAAGTATGCTTCTACACAAAAAGGTCTTGCCAGCACGTCTAACCCCGGAAAGCCATATCACAGAGCGTTTCTTCCAGGCCTCATCTATTCTTTTTAGCCAAAATCTCCTTTTTACCATACGCAAATATAATAGCATTTAGTAATACCAAATGCAAATTTAGTTGCGTTTGGTATATAGTTATGGTTAAAGACTAAAAAACTTAGAAATCAAAAACTACCTATGATACCTTGTCACCAAAAACTTATCAGACTCAAGATATTCTATAGCATTGTTAATATCCTTTTTCTTGCCTATCAATAGAAGCACATCGCCTGATTTCAATACAAAGTCAGGAGGAGGGTTCTGATGGATTTCATCTCCTCTCTGGACAGCAATAATGGTTACTCCTGTCTCTGCCCTCAGATGCAACTCCTTTATAGAATGATCGCTAATATGAGAGCCTTCCTTGATCAGATATGTCTCTGTCTCTATGTCCTTGAGGAATTCATATCTTTCCGCAAGGTGTTTTTTGGGCAGTTCAATATTTCTTAAAACGCTATAGCTATTCTGCCTTATTTTCTCTATATGTTCCATTATCAAATTCCTTGGCACATGGTAGAGATGTAACACCCTTGAAAATATCTCTATGGATGTCTCAAATTCCTCTGGTATGACCTCATTAGAACCCAATCTTATGAGATCATCCACCTCCGCGACATACCTGGTTCGAACGATTATATGTATCTCAAGATTTTCCTGTCTTGCAATCTGCACAATCCTTCTTGTGCCAGCTGGATCCGATATGGCTATA
>JBBIPQ010000045.1:0-14471 GCA_037442785.1 Nitrospirota bacterium | reverse complement strand
AAGTATTGCGATTACCTCTTCCCTTGATGCTGCAACAACTTCCCCTGATTCTATAGTCCCTCTCTGGTTCTTCCCGGACCATTTAAAGGTCATTGGCATATTATCCCCTCCCTCTCATAGACGTGGCAGAGGCCCTCTGAATCATTGTTATGAGTTCATCGAGCACCATTGAACGGCCTATGGCATCCTCATAAGAAATGAGTCCTTTTGTGTATAATTCCAGAAGGGATTGATTCATCGTCTGCATACCTGATCTTGCCTGCCCTGTCTGCATTATTGAGTATATCTGATGGATCTTGTCTTCCCTTATCAGGTTTCTTACAGCAGGGTTTGGAATCAGTATCTCAACAGCAAGAACCCTTCCCTGGCCTGTCTTTTTTGGAATCAATTGCTGTGATATGATGCCTTCAAGGACAAAGGAAAGCTGCACCCTTATCTGCTCCTGTTGATGGGATGGGAATACATCTATTATCCTGTTTATGGTCTGGACTGCAGAGTTTGTATGTAGTGTTGCAAGGGTAAGATGCCCTGTCTCAGAAACGGTGAGGGCTGCTTCTATTGTCTCAAGATCCCTCATCTCTCCAATCAGTACCACATCAGGGTCCTGTCTTAAAACATACTTGAGGGCGGCCTTAAAGGAGGAGGTGTCAGCATTTACCTCTCTCTGATTAATCAGGGACTTCTTGTGGCCGTGAAGATACTCTATAGGGTCTTCTATTGTTATGATATGGTCATACCTCTCTTCGTTGATCCTGTCTACCATTGCTGCAAGGGTTGTAGATTTTCCACTCCCTGTAGGGCCTGTGACAACGATTAATCCCCTTGGTTTTTTCACCAGTTCATTTATTATGTCAGGAAGACCGAGTTCATTGAAGGTCTTTATGCCAAAAGGAATCGTTCTGAAGGCACCTGCTACAGCACCCCTCTGCATGAAGATATTTGCCCTGAATCTGCTTAAGCCTTTTATTCCAAAGGATAGGTCGAGTTCATTATTTTCCTCAAACCTGTGCTTTTGTGCATCTGTGAGGATACTATAACAGAGGTTCTTTGTATCAGCAGGTGTAAGGGGTGGATGGTCAATGGGTATCAGTTTGCCATCTATCCTTAATCGCGGGGGACTTCCGGTTGTCACATGTAAATCAGAGGCTCCCTTTTCAATCATCTGTTTTAATAGATCATAAAGTGTTGCCATTTAATCTCCTTAATCTCCAAAAGTAACCCTCAATACCTCTTCAATTGAGGTTATCCCTTCCTTTACCTTTGAGAGTCCACTCATTCTCAGGGTCTTCATTCCGAGTCTTACCGCTGTCTTCTTGATCTCATTTGCTGAGGCGCCCTCAAGGATCAATTCCCTTATTTCATCACTTATGGGCATAACCTCATATAGGGCGATCCTGCCTTTATATCCCGTATTATTGCACGCAGAACAACCCTTACCCCTGTAACATTTTATGGTATTAGCCTCTTCCTCAGAGAAGCCAATCTTTATAAGGGCCTGTGGAGATACCTTCTCTTCCTCTTTACACTGAGAGCATATCTTCCTTGAAAGTCTCTGGGCAAGTATCAATATTACCGATGATGACACGAGGAAGGGCTCTATGCCCATATTAAGAAGCCTACTAACGGTACTGGGTGCGTCATTTGTGTGAAGGGTGCTGAGTACAAGGTGACCTGTAAGGGCAGCCTTGACAGCTATCTCTGCGGTCTCGAAATCCCTTATCTCACCGACCATTATAATATCAGGGTCCTGTCTGAGGAATGACCTGAGGGCAGAGGCAAAGGTCAAACCAATCTCTTCCCTTACCTGTACCTGATTTATACCCATAAAGTTATACTCAACAGGGTCTTCTGCTGTCATTATGTTGATGCCGGGTTTATTGAGGTGATTCAAAGCAGAGTACAGGGTTGTGGTCTTCCCACTCCCTGTGGGACCTGTAACAAGAACCATTCCATAAGGTTTTTCAATTGCGTCCATGAAATCATCCAGCTGTTTTTTCTCAAAACCAAGTTTTGTAAGATCTATCTGAAGATTTGACTTATCAAGTATCCTCAAGACCGTTTTTTCCCCGAAGAGTGTTGGAAGGGTTGATACACGAAAGTCTATCTCCCTTTTCCTGCCCAGTTTTAACTTGATCCTGCCGTCCTGGGGCAGTCTCCTTTCTGCTATATCTAATTTTGACATTATCTTTATCCTTGATGTCAGGGCATTCTTTATCTTTGTTGGAAGACTCATTGTGGTATGCATGACACCATCAACCCTGTATCTGACCCGCAGGGAATTCTCATATGGTTCGATGTGTATGTCACTTGCCCCTGCCTTAATTGCATTTATGAATATTCCGTTTACGAGTTTGACTATGGGGGCCTCTACCTCTTTTATAATCTCAGCGTCTTCCTTGTCCTCCACAACATCGATGGTATCAAGGGCAGTACCGACTATCTTGTCAAACTCTTCAACGTCAACAGTGGGAGCTTCTTCAATCGTGATAGTTGAGGTATTCTCAGCCTCTTCCTCAGAAAGTGTATAATCCTTTGCCTGTATTATCTGGGATGTGCTTTTTGTGGCTGTAACCAGCCCATCTCCACCTCTTGAATAATATGTATTTATGGCATTCATTATTGAAGACTCAGAGGATACAACCACCTCCACATTATAACCTGTCATGAACTTTACATCATCGATCGCAAATACATTTGATGGGTCAGCCATTGCTATTGTTAAGGTAGCCCCCACCCTTGCAATGGGGATAATGAGGTATTTTCTTGCTATCTCGTATGGGACGAGCTTTATAACTGAAGGGTCTATCCTGTGATCATTGAGGTTTATGGCGGGTACGCCATACTGCTTGCTCAAAAAAGAGACGAGTTTCTCCTCAGTAATATAGCCGAGCTTAATGAGATTTGTCCCGAGCCTGCCCCCCTCTTTTTTCTGGAGATTAAGGGCCTGTTTGAGTTGTTCTTCTGATATTATATTAGAATTTATCAGTATCTGACCGAGTTTTGCAGCCATAGTAATAAATTATATGAAAAAATAATATATTGTCAACCAATCTGTTACGAAAGGAAGAAGTCATGCCCCGAACTTCCTCAGTCTCAGAGAATTTGCGAGGGTAAGAGGAATAATGTTACAGGCAGGGAATATCCCTAACTCTCCCTTAAAGCACTCTCTTTCAGAAAAACGATTGGAGAGTCCACCAAGGACATAAGGCGACCTGAGAAGAACAGGTACAGGGTGCCAGCTATGGCTTTTTAAGAGTGAGGGGGTTGAATGATCACCCGTTATTATTAATACATCCGGGTTTAACTCGGTAATTAATGGTAAGATCTGATCAAACTCTTCTATCCTCTTAACCTTTCCCTCGAAATTGCCATCCTCACCATAAGAGTCAATCTTTTTAACATGGAGGAAGAAAAAGTCATATTCCTTGTATCTCTGTCTTAAGAGATTAACCTCATCCTCTACTGTACCTTCAATGGCAGGAGTATCCATGCCAACAAGCCTTGCAAGACCTCTGTACATCGGATAGGTGGCAATGGCAAGGGCCTTAAGCCCGAAGGCCTCCTCGAAGGATGGCAGATGGGGCATCACAGAAAACCCTCTTGTGAGTATAAAGTTGGCTCGATCCTGCCCTTTTAATATATCTGCTACTTTATCAATTAACTTCTTTACAATCCTTGAAACCTTTTGCGCCTCTACATTTAGAGGTTCAGGAGGTAAAGGTCTTCTCCCTTCCTTTTGTGGATCTGTGTCGGGTATCATTGCAGCTTCCCTGGTAACAGGATCAGGGAATCTGATAAGAAGGGCAAATCTATGTTCCATTCCAGGAGCAAAGATGATATCAGCCTCATCTATTCTTCTAATATTCCCCTGTAATCTTTCTGTTAATCTCTTGCTCTCCTCAGTGGGTATTCTCCCGGCTCTTCTGTCTATAATGATCCCATCTTTAATCGTGGCATAATTGCATCTCACAGCCACGTCAGTTCTTCTCACCTCAAGACCGAGTCCAAGGGCCTCAAGTATACCTCTGCCAATCTGGTATTTTATAGGATCATAGCCAAAGATGCCTAAATGACCGGGACCACTGCCCGGGGTTATTCCATATGATACAGGGATATGAAGACCACAGGCCGATACCCTGGCAAGGGAATCGAGATTAGGTGTGATGGCCGCCTCCAGTTCTGTCTTGCCATTGACAGGTAGCCCTCCGACCCCATCGAGGACCACCATGACGATCTTTGATTCATTTTTTTGAATAAGATCTTTGATTACGTCATGCATTAGGGTAGTTTAATCGAAATTTATAGGTTTTTTCCAGTACTGTCTAGAAGGGGATTTAGAAATCTCGAATTGAACGGGTTGCTATGACCTCAAGGGGTTTGAACATTTCAGGCTTTACAGATGGAAAAAATACTAATACAATATTTTTATAGAATGTCACTGCTGTCCAAAATAAAGTGAAAGGGGTTATGGGCATAAGACCTCAAAAACACAAAAGAAAGCGACAGGATTTTATTAAAGGTAAAAGGATGCTGAATAGTCCATAGTCCATTGACCATGGACTGTCGACTATTGACTAAAAGGTGTCGCCTTTTGTGTTTTCTCGGTCTCATGCCCATTTAACATTTATCTTGGACAGATATGATAGAATGTGATAAAGTTAATAAGGAGGTTTTATGAATACGATCTTCCTCAGTATAATTACCCTGGCCTTTCTTGTGGCTATCTGTGTATTCATATTCGTTATGATAGAGATAAGAAACTCCTCAAGGGCGATCAAGGATTTTCTTAAGACTACAGAAGAAAGACTTGGACCAGCTATCGATGAACTCCAGGAAAGCCTTAAGAGCATCAGAAAGGCAGCTGATGGAATATCAGAGGTCTCTGAAGATCTAAGGGAATTTTCAGGTTCTGTGAGAAGGACAGGAGAAAATGTGAAGAAGATAAGTGAGATTGTTGAGGAGGTCGCATCAGGGACTGTCATAAAGGCCTTTAGCCTCAGGGCAGGTGTGAGGGCTGCTCTTGAGAGCCTTTTGAAGACTCTTCTGACTCGTGGCTGAAGCCATGATAAATTTAAAAGGATTAAGGAGGTATCTATGAGACACGAAGAAGGTGGTTATGGTGCAGGGTCAATATTATTATCCTTTCTTTTAGGTGGATTGGTAGGTGCTGGTGTGGCCTTTCTCTTTGCCCCCCGTTCAGGGGAAGAAACGAGGAGGAAGATTAAGGAACTGACAGAGGATGTCAAGCAGAAGGCTGAGGACTATGTGGAGCAGGTGAAGGGAAGGTTGACCTCATCAGTGGAAAAGGGAAAGGAATTCTTTGAGGAAAAGAAGTCTATAATAACAACCGCTGTTGAGGCAGGCAAGGAAGCCTACGAAAGGGAAAAAGAGAGACTCTCAAAGGAAAAAGAGAAAGGTGCATGAGGCCTCTATAGCCCTTAGCTTGCTTGATATCGTTACGCAGAAATGCAGAGAAGAGGGCTATAACCGGGTAAATTCTATTAGGGTCAGGATAGGAAGGGCATCTGGTGTTCTGCCTGAGGCGCTTTCTTTTGCCTTTGATGCCCTGAAGATAGATACTATTGCAAAGGATGCTGAATTATTAATAGAGTCTGTTTCTCTCGGCGGAGTCTGCAGTGATTGTGGAAGATCCTTTGAGGTGGATGATCCCATTGTCTTGAATTGTCCCGAATGTCTGTCCCCATCCTTCAGGATAGAGAGGGGGTTTGAGATGGAGATGTTAGAGATGGATGTCTCATAGGAGGATGAATGAAGGTTAAGGTTGTTAGCAGGATACTTGAGGCAAATGACAGGATTGCAGAGGAAAACAGGAGGGTCTTTAAAAGCCACGGCCTTTTTGTAGTGAACATCATGAGCGCTCCTGGAGCAGGGAAAACAAGCCTGATTGAAAGGACCTTAGAGAGGCTTGATGGTCTCCGGATCGGGGTTATTGAGGGTGATATTGCTGGCACTGATGATGCAGAAAGGATAAGCCGGTTCAATATCCCGGTTGTCCAGATAAACACTGGAGGGGCCTGCCATCTTGATGCAAATATGATTAGCGAAGTGCTTTCTGAGATGCCCCTTAATGATATGGATGTCCTTATCATCGAAAATGTCGGTAATCTTGTCTGTCCTGCTGAATTCAGGGTTGGTGAGGATATAAAGGTGATGCTCTTGAGTGTGACTGAAGGACATGATAAACCCCTGAAGTATCCGCTTATGTTCAGGGAATCCTCGGCCTTGATTCTCAATAAGATTGACCTTCTTCCCTACATTGATATTGACATTGATAAGATTAAGCGGGATGCCCTTTCTATCAATCCCTCAATCTCGATCTTTGAGGTCTCCTGCAGGACAGGTCAAGGAATAGAGGAATGGGCCCAATGGCTCAAAGGGCAAAGATAGAGGTTAGGGGTATAGTTCAGGGGGTTGGGTTCAGACCTTTTGTATATAATTTAGCTGAATCCCTTGGACTAAGTGGTTATGTAACGAATACCTCTGAAGGTGTAACCATTGAGGTCGAGGGAGAAGGTGTTGAGGATTTTTTAAGAAGGCTCCCTTTAGAAGCACCCCCCCTCTCAAGGATAATTGACCTTCAGGTATCCCGTCTCCCTATTAAGGGATACAGTGATTTCAGGATTGTAGAGAGTATGGATAAAGGGAGATTTACCTTAATCTCACCTGATGTATCTATATGCGATGACTGTCTGAGAGAACTCTTTGATCCTGGCAATAGACGTTATCTATATCCTTTTATAAACTGCACCAATTGCGGACCTCGATACTCTATTACCATGTCGGTTCCCTATGACAGGCCCAATACCACCATGTCTGTTTTCAAGATGTGCGAGGACTGCTATAAAGAGTATCACGACCCGATGGACAGGAGGTTTCATGCCCAGCCGAATGCCTGTTTTGCCTGCGGTCCCAGGGTAGAACTGAATGTCATCAATTCGCAATTTAATGGTATTAATTACAATGATCCGATTGGAGGAGCCATAGACTTACTGAAAAAAGGTGCTATCGTTGCCATAAAAGGACTTGGAGGGTTTCATATTGCCTGCGATGCGAGAAATGAAGAGGCAGTCAGTTTGCTGAGACTCAGGAAGAGGAGGAGTAATAAACCTTTTGCCTTAATGGCACCTGATATTGATAGGGTCACCCGGTACTGTTATTGTTCTGATGAGGAAAGGTTTCTCCTAAATTCAAGAAGAAGACCTATTGTGCTCCTGAGAAAGAAGGAGGACTCAAGACTGCCAGAGATCATATCTCCAAATAATAATTATCTTGGCTTTATGCTTCCCTATACACCAGTTCATTACCTCCTGTTTTATTATCCTGAAGATGGAACTGTCCTTTGTCATTTTGATGCCCTTGTCATGACCAGTGGAAATCTATCGGAAGAACCAATAGAAAAGGACAATGAAAGTGCTATTGAGAGACTGAGTGGAGTGGTTGATGCCTTTCTCCTCCATGACAGGGATATATTCATGAGGGTAGATGATTCCGTTGTCAGGTTAAGCAGTCCAGGAGAGGGAAGGGGAAAACCTTTCTTATCTTTCATACGCAGGTCAAGAGGTTTTGTCCCTGAACCTGTTGAGCTTGAGAAAGATGGCCCTGATGTTCTTGGTTGTGGGGCAGACCTGAAGAATACCTTCACGATAACAAAAGGGAGGTTTGCCATATCAGGGCAGCACATAGGGGATATGGAAAATTACGAGACCCTGGCATTCTTTGAGGAAAGTCTCAGGAATATAATGCAGATTTACAGGGCTAAGCCTGTTGCAATAGCCCATGATCTTCACCCCAATTACCTATCCACAAGGTGGGCTCTAAGGCAGGGTGAAAGAGGAATGAGGACATATGGGATACAGCATCATCATGCCCACATCGCCTCTGTTATGGCTGAAAGGGGTTTAAAGGATAGGGTAATAGGCGTTGCCCTTGATGGAACTGGTTTTGGTACAGACGGATGTCTCTGGGGAGGAGAGTTCCTGATAGCAGACTTGAATGGTTTTGAAAGGCCGTTGCACCTAAGGTATCTGCCACTTCCCGGTGGGGAAATGGCTATAAAAGAACCATGGAGGACGGCAATAAGCCTTATAATGGGTAGCTTAGGAGATAGAGAAAAAGGGCTATATTACCTGAAGATGCTGGGATTCAATGACAGGTTTGGCAGCAACATGATGAAGGTTATAGAACTGCTTGAAAAACGGGAGTTTTCTCCGCTTTCCTCCGGTGCTGGAAGGTTTTTTGATGGTGTATCTGCAATCCTTGGCCTATGCCATTTCAATACCTTTGAGGGAGAGGCTGCCATTGCCCTTGAATCACTCGTAAGAGAAGATATTGAAGATTACTATGAATTTGAGATCGGTGATGACATAGATCTTTCCTCGTGCATAAGGGGAATCATCTCTGATATGGAGGATAACACTGAAAAGGCTGTAATAGCCACTAAATTCCATAATACGATCTGTGAAGTTATCCTTCTGGCTGTTAAGAGAATTTCGGATCTTTCTGGTATAAGGGATATTGTCTTAAGTGGTGGCACCTTTCAGAATCAATACCTCCTCAAAAGGACTATGGATAAATTGGCCTCTTCAGGGTACAATGTGTACATTAATGAGAAGGTCCCCTGTAATGACGGAGGGATATCCCTTGGACAGGCCTTTATATTGAGAGAAATGCTTAAAGGAGGACGTAATGGATAGGATCCTTCTTGGACATGGTAGTGGTGGTTCTCTTATGCATGATCTGATCAGGCAGTTTCTTGCTCCTGCCTTTGACCTTAAAGATACAGGGGATTCTGCAATACTGAATCTTAATCCCCACAGGATTGCCTTCACAACAGACTCTTATGTAGTTTCTCCCCTCTTCTTTCCTGGAGGCAATATCGGAGAACTCGCCGTATATGGAACTATCAATGACCTATCTGTTTCAGGTGCCCTGCCTTTATTCCTCACAGCTGGCCTTATAATCGAAGAGGGTTTTCCAATGGATGATCTGAAAAGGATAATCTCATCCATGGCAGAGGCGGCCAGGAAGGCTGGTGTAAAGATAGTGGCAGGGGACACAAAGGTGGTCAACAGGGGAAAGGGAGACGGTATATTTATAAATACAGCTGGTGTTGGTCTCCTTTATGAGGGGATAGACATCTCTGCCAGAAACATAAGTAAGGGTGATCTGGTGATAATAAGTGGTGAGATAGGTAATCATGGGATGGCCATAATGGCTGAAAGAAATGGTATGTCCTTTGACCCACCTCTCAAGAGTGATACCGCACCCCTGAATGACCTTGTAAGGAGCATGTTCGAGGCAACCAGGGAGATTCATTTTATGCGGGACCCAACAAGGGGAGGCCTTGCTACTACCCTTAAAGAGGCTGCTATTGAATCAGGGCTTTGTATAAGGATCAGGGAGGAGGCAATCCCTGTTCCTCCTCAGGTCATGGGTGCCTGTGAACTGCTTGGCCTTGACCCTCTTTACATAGCAAATGAGGGAATACTTGTTGCTATCGTTGGCAGGAAGGATGCTGAAAAGGTCCTTATGAGGATGAGGGAGCATCCCCTCGGAAGGAGGTCATCCATTATAGGCGAGGTAGATGATTCACCGGAAGGCATGGTTCTGCTTGAGACCTCCATAGGTGGGAAGAGGATGATCGAGATGCTTCAGGGTGAGCAACTACCACGGATATGCTGATTACTTAAGCCTTAGAGATGAGGCTAAAAGGATAAACCCGATTACTAAGATGGCAAAAAAGATGGTGATCTTGCCTATCACCACGAAGAACAGTCCTGATAAAAGGAGGACAGGGATCAGGTAGGCTGACAGGCTCCCCTTAATGACATTTCTTTTTCTCACGAAGAGAAGGCCTAATATAAAAAGTATTACTATTATGATCACGAGGGTAAATAATCTCATATACGAAGTTTAACCTGTCAAAGAAAGGAAAAACAACCCCTTATTTGGGTATAATAACCTATGTCACTGAGCAAGGTTTTAGGACAGGAAAGGGCTGTACGTTTATTGTTAAATACATTAAAGACAGGAAGAATCCCGTCAGCTATGCTCTTTTCAGGGGAACCGGGAATTGGTAAGAAATATACTGCCCTTAACTTTGCTAAGGCCCTTAATTGTCTCACCAATGAACTGGATAGTTGTGATTCCTGCCCTTCATGTAAAAAGATAGACTCTGGAACCCATCCTGATGTTTTACTGCTGAAAACAGAAAGGGGGGAGATACGAATTGATGATATTAGGTCAATAGAGGAAGCCCTTTCATTCAGACCCTTTGAGGGGAGAAGAAAGGTAGTAATCGTAGATGACTCTGAGAAGATGAACCAGTCTGCCTCGAATGCCTTTCTCAAGACCCTCGAGGAACCTCCCTCTGGTAGCATAATCATAATGATTACCTCAAGTCCTGATAGCCTTCCCTCTACAATAAGATCAAGGTGTTGCAGGATCAACTTTTCACCTATCCCTGAGAAGGAGGTAGAAGGGATCATGAGGAGTATAAAATCATTCGACTACGATCTAAAGACCCTTGTAAGGCTTTCAATGGGAAGGCCGGGTCTGGTCAACTCCTCTGATACCTTCAGGGATAGGGAAAAACTTTTTGGTATGTTAAAGGCCCTGATAGGGGGAGACGGCAATGCCTGGAAGGACAGAGAAGAGGTAGAGGCTTTTATTGAATATATTATTCTAATAATAAGAGATATACTGGTTTGTAAGCTTGATTATGAGAGAGGTTTATTGAATATAGATATGAAGGATTATGTAAAGGAGATTGCAGCGATGGCAACCATTATGGATATAATAGATACATATGAGAGGGTCCTTGTTTTGAGAAGGCAACTGGAATTTAATCTTAATATCGGCATAACCTGGAATTATCTATCTCAAATGTTAAGAAGATTGAAAGGAGGCTCCTGAGATGCCCGATGCCGTAGGTGTCAGATTCAGACCCTGTGGTAAGATATATGATTTTGAAGTTAATGGGATCCCTGTAAAGAAAGGGGATCTTGTCGTTGTTGAATCAGAAATGGGTTTAAGTATAGGGACGGTGGTTATAGACAGGCATGAGACACAGGGAAGGGAACTTAAGAAGGTGATAAGGCTTGCCACTGAGGATGACCTGAAACAGAAAGAGGAGAATGACAGGCTCTCCGAAGAATACAGGAAGTTCTGCCTTGAAAGGATAATGGCAAGGGGTCTTCCCATGAAGCTTATTTGTGCTGAGGCAACCCTTGATAGGAAAAGGATCATATTTTACTTTGTCTCCGAGGGTAGGGTAGATTTCAGGGAACTTGTTAAGGACCTGGCTGCCAGGTTCAGAACGAGGATAGAGATGAGACAGATTGGTGTAAGGGATGAGACAAAGATGATAGGGGGTATAGGGATCTGTGGTCGTGAGGTCTGTTGCAGGACCTTTCTCACGTCCTTTGAGCCTGTATCGATTAAGATGGTAAAGGAACAGGAGCTTGTGCTCAACACGAGTAAACTCTCAGGATTATGTGGAAGACTCATGTGTTGTCTTGGATATGAGTATAGCGATGCAGAAAAAGAGGATAAGACAGTTGTAGAAGAAGACCCTGAAATCATCACAGATGGGTTCCCAGCTAATGATCCTTCTTGCTGGAACCTTGATCTGGAGGATGTCTATAAGGAGGGTCTAACCGAAACTGAAGATAACGAGCCCTTGATTCCCCAGATAACCGAGGATCAAGAAAAGGTTGTGGATCATCCTGATGAAAGGGCAGATGTGAATAAAAGGGAATTCAGGAGAAAAAAGAGGAGAAGATTCAGAAGATGAGAGAGAGATTTTATGTAACCACACCGATTTATTATGTGAATGATATTCCCCACATAGGACATGCCTATACAACAATAGCTGCGGACATACTTGCCCGATGGAACAGGCTAAAGGGTGTTCCCACATTCTTTCTCACAGGCACTGACGAGCATGGTCAGAAGGTTGAGAAGGCAGCCCGTGAAAAGGGGCGTTCTCCAAAGGAACATGCGGATATAATGGTCGAAAACTTTAAAGGTCTCTGGAAAAGACTTAACATATCCCATGATGCCTTTATCAGGACCACTGATAAGGAACACATAGAGACTGTAAGGTCACTGCTTCAAAGGTTATGGGAAAAGGGTGAGATCATAAAGAGGGAATACTCAGGCTGGTACTGCACTCCTGATGAGAGGTTCTGGACAGAGAAGGACATCATTAATGGTAACTGCCCGGAGTGTGGTAGACCTGTGGAGATGATTCACGAGGAAAACTACTTTTTCCTGATGTCAAGATACAGGGAAAGACTCATAAGGTATATTGAGGACAACCCATCTTACATAATGCCAGAGACAAGGAGGAATGAAGTCCTTGGCTTCCTGAGGGCAAGACCTCTTGAAGACCTCTGCATATCAAGGCCACGACAGAGGCTTTCCTGGGGCATTCCTTTACCCTTCGATGAGGATTATGTTACCTATGTATGGTTTGATGCCCTTGTGAATTACTATTCTGCGGTAACCTATCTGGCTCCAAAGGGGGATTGGTGGCCTGCCAGCCATCATATAATAGGGAAGGACATACTCACAACCCATGCGATCTACTGGTCAACAATGCTCATGTCCCTTGAGATGCCCTTACCAGAGAATATCTTTGCCCATGGCTGGTGGACTGTTAATGGAAAAAAGATGTCAAAGTCCCTCGGGAATGTGGTTGATCCAAATTCTGTTATAGATAAATATGGTATTGATCCTTTTCGATACTTCCTCTTCAGGGAGGTTTCCTTTGGCCTTGACGGCGACTTCTCTGAAGAGGCCTTGATAGGCCGTATAAACTCTGACCTCGCCAATGACCTTGGAAACCTTTTGAATAGAACATTAACGATGATCCAGAAATACAGGGATGGTATTATTCCACATCTATGCCCTGATAAGGAAGGAGACCTCGAAAAGGGCCTCAGGGAGGAAATCCAATCCATCGCTCCTCAGATAGATGCATTATTGAGGGAACTCAGGTTCAATATTGCCCTTGAAAGGATATGGGAAGGGATTAATGCCATAAACAGATACCTTGACAGGAGGGCACCCTGGAAAGAGAAGGATGCGGAGGTGCTGTCAAATACGCTTTTTACCGTATCCAGGGCAGTTGCTATTATTGCTGTTTATATCTTGCCATTTATGCCTGATACAGCAAGAAGACTCTGGAGGGGGCTTGGTATCACCCAAAGGATGGAAGAACTCAGCACTATACCTGAATGGACAGATATTGATCCTGGAGGCAGTAAGGTCGAAAAGGGTGAACAACTCTTTCCAAGGATCGATTTAAAAAAAGAGACGGAGGTTACAGGAAGGGAAAAGGCCATGGAGAATCTTATAGGGATTGAGGATTTTGCAAAGGTGGAACTGAAGGTAGGTAGGGTTATTACCGCAGAGAGGGTTAAGGGATCGGATAAGCTAATAAGGCTGATTGTTGATACAGGAGGGGAGAGACAGATTGTTGCTGGTATTGGGAAGGCCTATGAACCTGAATATCTTCTGGATAAAAAGGTTGTGGTGGTAACGAATTTGAAGCCAGCAAGACTTATGGGTATTGAGTCTCAGGGAATGCTGCTTGCTGCAACGGATGATGAAGGCAGGCTTTCCATCCTTACCCTTGACAGGGATGTTAATGCTGGAGCAAGGGTGAAATAGTCTGGACAATGCCTGAGCTTAAGGTAAAAAACTGGCCAGAGGATGAAAGACCGAGGGAGAGGCTTATTAAATATGGTCCTGAGAGCCTCTCTAATGCACAGTTAATTGCCATAATCCTGAGGACAGGATCAGGTCAGAAGGGTGTCCTTGACCTTTCGATAGGACTTCTTGAGAGATTCGAAACATTAAGGGATATCGATAGTGCCTCTATCTCAGATCTAATGTCCGTTAATGGACTCGGGGTGGCAAAGATTGCCCAGATAAAGGCAGCCTTTGAACTGGGCAAGAGATTGATGAGTGAATCCCAAGAAAACAGGCCTGTATTTTCATCGGCACGGGCAGTTTATTCCTATTTCGCTCCAAGGATGAAGAACCTCAAAAAGGAGGTTTTTTCTTGCCTTCTTCTTGATTCAAAGAATCGCCTCTTGAAAGAGGTCAGGGTCTCGGAAGGTACCCTGAACAGATCTCTTATACATCCTCGAGAGGCCTTCAGAGAGGCTGTAAGGGAGGCAGCCCAGTCTGTTATATTTATTCACAACCATCCCAGCGGTGACCCCTCACCGAGCAATGATGATATTACTGTGACAGAAAGATTGAAGAACGCTGGAGAAATCATCGGGATAGATGTGCTTGATCATATAATAATCGGGGATGGAAGATTTGTGAGCTTAAAGGACATTTTTGTGCTAAAATAACTACACTCAAAAAAACCAAAGAAGGATGTTTGCCATGCCGGTTTATGAGTATAAGTGTGAAAAGAGTGGGGAGACCTT
>JBBIPQ010000044.1:0-14549 GCA_037442785.1 Nitrospirota bacterium | reverse complement strand
ACTTTACGTGATTCACGTAAAGTTTGAGTTTTGTTTGAAGTCTGTTAAACTATCGTGGTATATTATAAAACTAATTAAAAAGGAGGTATCTGTGCTTATTGTACAGAAATATGGCGGGACTTCTGTTGCTAATGTGGAGAGGATAAAGTCTGTTGCTGAAAGGGTAGCGAGGACCGCAAGGGAAGGGCACAGGGTTGTGGTTGTTGTCTCTGCTATGGCAGGTGAAACGGACAAATTAATAGGGCTTGCTCATCAGGTATCCTCGAATCCGAGCGAGAGGGAGATGGATCTACTCCTGTCATCAGGAGAGAGAATAACAAGTGCATTAACAGCAATGGCCATCGAGGAACTCGGTTTCAAGGCAAAGGCATTTACAGGCAGGCAGGTCGGTATTATAACAGATACAGTTCATACAAAGGCAAAGATAGAAAGGATTACAGGAGAGAGGGTGAGAAAGGCCATTGATGAAGGATATATTGTTGTTGTAGCGGGTTTTCAGGGCATAACAGAGGAGGAGGATGTTACTACCCTTGGTAGGGGCGGTTCTGATCTCTCAGCAGTGGCTATAGCCTCTGCGCTTAAGGCTGATCTCTGTGAAATATATACTGACGTGGATGGTGTTTATACAACTGATCCTAATATAGTTCCTGAGGCTCGAAAGCTCGATAGGATCTCTTATGAGGAGATGCTCGAACTTGCAAGCCTGGGAGCTAAGGTTCTTCAGACAAGGTCTGTGGAGTTTGCAATGAAATACGATGTGCCTGTTGTTGTTAGGTCGAGCTTTAATGACAACACTGGCACACTCGTTACAAAGGAGGATGAGTCAATGGAGAAGGTTGTTGTTTCAGGGGTTGCCTATGATAAGAATCAGACAAAGATAACTGTTATGGCTGTTCCGGATAGGCCTGGTATAGCTGCAAGGCTCTTTAAAGGGATAGCTGACAATAATATAGTTGTTGATATGATCGTGCAGAATGTGAGTAGCGATGGAGTCTCTACAGATATATCTTTTACTGTTCCCAAGACCGAGAGTAAGAAGGCACTTACTATTACAGAAGAGATTGCAAGAGAATTGGGCGCCAAGGGCGTAACTATGAGGGAGGATATAGCCAAGATTTCCATTGTTGGTGTCGGAATGAGGACTCACTCGGGTGTGGCTGCTCAGATGTTCGAGACCCTCGCAAAGCACGGAATAAATATTATGATGATCAGTACCTCAGAGATTAAGGTATCCTGTGTAATTGAGGCAAAATACACAGAACTTGCTGTGAGGGTATTACATGATGCCTTTGGACTGGCAAATCCATGAAGTAAGTGTTGGTTATGGGTGTGGGAAATAGGAAGCGAAAGATAGAGATATATGACACGACTCTAAGGGACGGCTCACAGGCTGAGGAGGTTTCTTTCTCGGTAGAGGACAAACTCAGGATTACTGAAAAACTTGATGAATTTGGTATTCACTACATTGAAGGAGGCTGGCCTGGTTCTAATCCTAAGGACGCTGAATATTTCAGAAGGGTTAGGAAGCTTTCCCTTTCAAATTCAATAGTGGTAGCCTTTGGAAGCACTCACAGGCCAAGACATCGTGTCGAGGATGACCCAAATATCAGGTCTCTCCTTGAATCTAAGGTAAGGGTTATTACTATATTTGGTAAGACCTGGGATTTCCATGTGAGAGAGGCATTAAGGATACCCCTTGAGGAGAATTTAGAGATAATTTATGACTCTGTAAACTATCTCAAGAGGCATGTTGAGAAGGTATTCTTTGATGCTGAACATTTCTTTGATGGCTACAATAATAATCCCGAGTATGCTGTTAAGTGTCTTTTGACTGCCCAGGAGGCGGGTGCAGATTGCCTTGTTTTATGCGATACGAATGGAGGGAGCCTGCCAGGCGGTATTGAGAGGATATTAAGAGAATTAGGAAAGGATGATCGCCTCAAGACACCTTTAGGGATACATGTCCATAATGATTCAGATTGCGCTGTCGCAAACTCTATTGTTGCTGTAGAATGCGGTGTCGTTCAAGTTCAGGGGACTATAAATGGTCTTGGTGAGAGGTGTGGTAATGCAAATCTCTGCTCAATAATTCCAGATCTCCAGTTGAAGCTCGGTTATGATTGTCTTAATGAAGATCAGCTAAGGATGTTGAGGGATGTGTCGAGGTTTGTGAATGAGATAGCAAATCTGAGGCACTTTAAGAGGCAACCCTTTGTTGGTGATAGTGCCTTTGCTCATAAGGCGGGTATTCATGTAAGTGCGGTTAGGAAACGTCCAGAGACATATGAACACATAAGACCCGAGCTTGTAGGGAATTCTCAGAGGGTTCTGGTATCAGACCTTGCTGGAAAGAGTAATATCCTGAGAAAGGCATCCGAGTTCGGTATAAAGCTCGATCCAGACTCTCCACAGGTTCAGGATATTGTAACAGAGTTAAAGGAACTGGAGAACCAGGGTTTTCAGTTTGAAGGTGCAGAGGCATCTTTTGAATTGCTTATGAAAAAGGCCCTTGGTCTGCATCGTCGTTTCTTTGATCTTATAGGATTCAGGGTTATTGTAGAAAAGAGAAAGGAAAAGGAAGAGCCCCTGAGTGAGGCAACTATTATGGTAAGGGTAGGTGGACATATAGAGCATACCGCTGCAATAGGAAATGGTCCTGTTAATGCAATTGATAATGCCCTCAGGAAGGCGCTTGAAAAATTTTATCCACAGCTACGGGAGGTCAAGCTTCATGACTATAAGGTAAGGGTACTTACGGCTGGTAAAGGGACGTCAGCAAAGGTAAGGGTTCTTGTAGAATCTGGTGATGATGAGAAGAGATGGGGAACAGTTGGGGTGTCCGAGAATATCATAGAGGCCTCATGGCAGGCCCTTGTTGATAGCATAGAGTATAAGCTCCTCAGAGAGGAGGAAAACAAAGGATGATCGAAAGGAGGAAGTAAGGATGAATGTTTATTATGATAGGGATGCAGATCTCAGTATACTGAAGGGGAAGAAGATCGCTGTTATGGGATACGGTAGCCAGGGACATGCCCATGCAAACAATCTCAGGGACAGTGGTATGGATGTCATTGTTGGCCTCAGAAAGGGAGCAAGCTGGGATAAGGCCTTTGCAGCAGGTTTCAATGTTATGGTACCTTCTGAGGCTGCTAAGGTTGCTGATATTGTAATGATACTTCTTCCAGATGAACTCCAGGCAGATTTTTACAACCGCGAGATTGCACCAAATATCAGGAGTGGGGCCTATATTACATTTGCTCATGGGTTTAATATACATTTTGGCCAGATCGTCCCGAGTCCAGATCTGAATGTCTTTATGGTGGCACCAAAAGGCCCTGGTCATCTCGTAAGATCAGAATATACTAAGGGAAGTGGAGTGCCCTGTCTTATCGCAGTTCACCAGGATCCATCAGGTAATACAAAGGATGTGGCCCTTGCCTATGCCTCTGCAATAGGTGGTGGAAGGGCAGGAATAATAGAGACTACCTTCAGGGAAGAGACAGAGACTGACCTTTTCGGCGAGCAGGTTGTCCTGTGTGGTGGTCTTACTGCCCTGATTCAGGCAGGATTCGAGACCCTTGTTGAGGCAGGATATGCCCCTGAGATGGCTTATTTCGAATGTCTCCACGAGGTAAAACTTATTGTTGACCTTATCTATGAGGGTGGTATCTCCAACATGAGATACTCGATAAGTAACACGGCTCAATACGGAGATCTTACAAGGGGGCCAAGGATCATAACAGAAGAGACAAAGAAGGAGATGAAAAAGATATTGAAGGAGATACAGGATGGGAGCTTTGCAAAGGAATGGATACTTGAGTGCAGGGCTAACAAGCCTGTATTCAATGCCCTCACAAAAAGGGGAGAGGAACATCCCATTGAGGCAGTCGGTGAGAGATTGAGGGCAATGATGCCATGGCTTAAAAAGGGCAAGCTTGTGGATAAGACAAAGGCTTAAGACTTAATGTTAAGGATAGCAAGGGAAGGTTATCCCTTTATCGTCTTCTTTGTTGCTGTAACTGTTATATCCTATTTTGTATGGATCTGGGCATTTCCTGTGGCTTTCTCTCTCATGATCTTTATGTTTTTCTTCTTCAGGGATCCTGAAAGGGTAATCCCTGAGGGAGAGGATATATTCGTTTCTCCTGCTGATGGCAAGATTATTATGATTGAGGAGGTAAAGGAAGATAGATATTTGAAGATAAATCTCAGGATGGTCAGCATCTTCATGTCTCCCCTTGATGTTCATGTTAACAGGTCTCCCTGTGAAGGGAGGGTTAAATCTGTTATATATTCACCTGGAAGGTTCCTCTCTGCCTTTAAACACGAGGCATCCCTTGAGAATGAGAATATAACGATGATACTTAATACAGAATACGGGGATGTAATTGTGAGACAGGTGGCAGGTTTCCTGGCAAGAAGGGCAGTCTGCAGGGTAAAGGAGGGAGATAGCTTAAAGAGGGGTGAGAGATTTGGCATTATAAAATTCAGTTCAAGGGTGGATCTGTTTCTTCCTCTGAATGCTGCAATAAGGGTTAGACTGGGCGAAAGGGTGAAGGCAGGAGAGACGATTATAGCAGAACTGGAAGATTGAATATGGATTTTATAGAGATTAAATGCTCTGATGGAAGAAGCCTGGTGATTAAGGTCAAAGAGGTGATATACACAGGTTCTTCCCAATCTCAAGAGATAGCGGTTTATGATACAGAAGAATTCGGGAGATGCCTCTTCCTTGATGGGATTATTCAGTCCTCTGATAAAGACCATGAACTCTATGACAGAAAGATACTTAAGATGTTAAGACCTTCTGACAGGAATATCTTGATCCTTGGCGGTGGAGATGGCTTTATCGCTGAGAAAGCCTTAAGGATTAATCCTTCTATTAATGTGACCATCGTTGACCTTGATGAGGAGGTGGTGGAAATCAGCAGAAGATATCTGTCGCAGAGGATCTTTGACGATCACAGGGTGACGGTTGTGATAAGGGATGCCCTTGATTTTATTTGTCGTGTTGATGGAGAAAGCCTTGACGGGGTGATCTCTGACCTGACCGATTTCCCGGTTGGCTATGATGACAGGTTGAGGGAACTCTTTTCTAGCATATTTACAGAATCCAGGAGGGTCTTAAAGAAAGGGGGATGGATAAGCCTTTATGGAGGGGTAAGAGGATTTGTTGATGAAGATGGACACAGGTTGATCGATCTGATTAATGACCTCCTTCGAAAGAGCTTTCCAGTTACAGATTGCTCTGAGGTCTTGATACCCAGTTTTGGCGAACCCTGCTATTTTCTTTATGGCATAAAGGAAGCAGCAGGGCATTAGCCATATATTATAAAATAAAAATTTCTTTTCTTAATTTACTCATAACGCAGCGCTACTATCGGATCATAAAGGGATGCCTTTCTTGCGGGGTATACCCCGAAGAATACGCCTACAAGAACAGAGAAGAAGAAGGCTAAAAGGATTGCCCACCATACAAGTTTTGTGGGAAGAAACTCAATGAAATAGGGGATAGTCAAAGAAAGGGTTCCACCAAATAAGGCTCCCCCTATTCCTCCAACTATGCTGAGGGTCATTGATTCAAATAGAAACTGGAGTAGTATATCCCTGTTCTTTGCGCCTATTGCCTTTCTAAGACCTATCTCCCTCGTTCTTTCCCTCACAGAGACAAGCATGATATTCATTATTCCTATCCCACCAACTATAAGAGATATGGCTGCTATGCCTGCAAGCACTGCTGTCATAATATTAAGGATTTTTCCCATCACGGCTATCATCTCATCCTGACTCAGGATAGTGAAGTCCTCTTTTCCAGCATGTCTCTTTATAAGGATATCCCTTATATCCTTCTTTGCTTCGGATATAAGATCTGCGCTCCTGACCTTTACGGTTATATTAAAGAGCCTGTCTGTGTCAAAGAGTTCCCTTGCTGTAGTAGTGGGTATAAAGACAACATCATCTATATCAAAACCGAGTGCAACACCTTTCTTCTGCATTATCCCAATGACCCTGTACTTGGCATCACCGATTGTTACGGTCTGGCCGAGGGGGTTCTGTTCTCCAAGGACCTCTTTTTTAACGGTCTGGCCAAGTACACAGACCCTTCTTGCAGATTCTACATCCGATGCAGATAACTCCCTCCCTGAAGCTATCTTCAGATTCCTTATGGAGAAGTAGTTTTCATTCACGCCAACGATATAGGTATCTCTATTTTTGCCACGAAATTTTATCCAGGATGTTCCAACAATAACAGGAACCGCATTCACGATGTTCCTTGATCGTTTCTCTATAAGGATGGCGTCATCGTAGAGAAGTTTTCTTACCGCAGATGTTCCCATATGCATTCCTCCCTCTTTCGATGTCTTGCCAGGTACAACTACGAGTATGTTTGATCCGAGTTCGCCAAGTTCCTTCTGGATATACATCCTTGCGCCTTCACCTATTGAAACGAGCAGTATTACGGCAGCAACACCGATTATAACGCCGAGCATCGTGAGGAATGCCCTTACCTTATTGCTTATGAGAGAATCTCTTGCTATGCGGATAGTTTCAATAACATCCACTGTAACAGACTCCATCCTTAATGGTAACTATCCTTTTTGCTATGGATGCTATGTCCATCTCATGGGTTACCATGATTATGGTTACCCCTTCTTCGTTGAGTTTCTTAAAGATATCCATTATCTCCTTACCAGAACGGCTGTCAAGGTTGCCTGTTGGCTCGTCAGCCAGGATGACGGCTGGATTGTTTATGAGGGCCCTTGCAATAGCAACCCTCTGTTGCTCTCCACCTGATAGTTCGCTTGGCTTATGATCTGCCCTGTCAAGGAGTCCAACTCTCTTGAGCATCTGAAAGGCCCTTTCCTTTCTTTCTTTCTGGTTTATTCCGCTATATATCAGGGGCATCTCAACATTCTTCCAGGCCTGTAACCTTGGAAGTAGATTAAAGGATTGGAAGACAAAACCTATCTTTTTATTCCTGATCTCAGCAAGTTCGTTGTCTGTCTTGCTATTGATATCTATACCCATAAAGAGGTATCTTCCATCCGTGGGTCTGTCAAGGCAACCTATTATATTAAGCAGGGTTGACTTACCAGAACCGCTCGGTCCCATTATTGCTACAAATTCCCTTTCTTTTACCTCAAGGTCTATCCCTTTCAAGACCTCAATCGTGACCTTTGGAAGAAAGTAAGATTTTTTTAAACCGATCAACTGTATCATTCGAAAATGTTTGAATGCTTTTTTATTCTTTTATCCTTGCACCATCTTTTAAACCTTCTACCTCCGGGTTCAATATAACCTTTTCACCCTCACTGATTCCTGATAATACCTCGTAAAAGGTCCAGTTAAATCTTCCAACCTCAATGGGCGTCAGGATTGCCTTTGATCCTCTTATTACATAGACATATTTCTTTCCGTTTCTCTCTATTACTGCCTGGGCTGGAACAGCCAGGACATCAGGGATGCTTTCAACTATGATCTCTATATCAG
Source organism: Nitrospirota bacterium (assembly GCA_037442785.1). GTDB lineage: Bacteria > Nitrospirota > Thermodesulfovibrionia > Thermodesulfovibrionales > UBA9159 > JBBIPQ01. The sequence goes on along the minus strand of JBBIPQ010000044.1, from coordinate 7,058 downwards.
CGGACATGCCCGGCTTAATCAGTATATCCCTTTCTTTAAGCCTGACCCTTACCTCAAATGTTCTTGTTTCTTGCTTACCACCAAGAACAACAGGAGATATCCTGTACACCTCTCCCTTAAAGACCTTTCCAGGATATGAATCCATAGTTATATTAACGATCTCGCCAACCCTGACCTTGGCTACATCAGCCTCATCGATCAGTGCCTCGATATACATGGATTCAGTAGAGACTACGGTTGCTATAAGGGATCCGTTGTTCACGCCTTCTCCTATCCTGACAGGTCTTGATGTAATAACCCCGGTGATCGGAGACTTTATGAATGAGTAATCATATTTCAGTTTTGCCAAATTAAAGGAGTTTGCTGCCTCTTTCACAACCTCTTCCTGTGCTTTTATCTCACTTAATTTAGCCTTAAGGGTCTCCCTGGAGGCTAAAGCTGCATCGAGGTTGGCCCTGGCAACCTCATACTCTTTCTGAACCATATCAACATCCATATCTGTGACATATCCCCTCTCTTTTAACTCTAAGATCCTTTTCCGCCTGCTATCCACCTCTGTCAGCACAGCCCTTGCCTTCTCTATGTCCTTTTCTATATTGACCCTCATGGATTCATAGGACGCCTTCATCTGCTCCAGGATGAATTTTGTCTTACCGAGGGTTGCCTCAGCGAGTCTCATGTTGTAGAGGGCCTCTTCACTTTCAAGCTCTGCAACGATCTGACCTGCCTTAACAGTGTCACCCTCTTCAATGTTTAACCGTGTAATTCTTCCAGTTCTTTGAGCTGTTATCTTTGCTTCGTTGTCTGACTTAATAGTCCCTGTAGATGTTGCTGTAACAGTAATATCAAGTCTGTGTCGATTTACGACTCCAGATTTTACCTTTACGGAGTTAAAGTAATTTCTCATTATAAAGATTGCAACTATAATGAGGGCAATTGTTAAGACAAGCAGAAATGCCTTCTTCCGTTTTCGCAAACCTTCCTCCTGATGTATTTATTACAATTATAATAACAGAGGCTATTTATTTCTTCCAGAACCGAGGTATGAAAAGTATCAAGACCGTGTAAAGTTCTAACCTGCCTGTGAGCATACAGAAGATCAATATCCATTTTGAAGCAACATGAAGGGATGAATAATTCTCAGACGGTCCTGCCTCACCAAGGGCAGGCCCAACATTACACATAGCGGATATAACGGTACTTGTTGATGTTATTATATCTGCTCCTGTTGCAGCCATTCCCATAGTAGCAATAACCCAGATAAAGATAAAAAGGAAAAAGAAGCCCCAGATGCTTCCGAGTATCTCCTTTGAGAGGATCCTGTCGTCGAGTTTTAATGTTGTTATTGCCCTGGGGTGAATGAGCTGGTATATCTCTCTGTATCCCTGTTTCAGGGTAAGCATGATCCTTACTTGTTTGATACCACCACCGGTTGAACCGATCATCCCTCCAGCGAACATAATAGTGATAAGGATTATCAGGGAGAGGGAAGGCCATTTCTCGAAGTCGGTGCTGGCATAGCCGGTTGTTGTCATTATCGATGTTACCTGAAATAGGGCAAGGCGAAAAGAATCAATAATTGAAAAGCCGTAACTCTTCAAGTTAAATGTTATCAGGAAAGTGGCTGTAACAGTCAAGAAGAGATAGAATCGAAATTCGCTATTTCTCCAGAGTCTCGATAAGTTTCCCCTGAAGGCATAGAAATAAAGGGAATAGTTAACCCCCGCAAGAAACATAAAGAGACTTGATGAGAATTCGATTGTTGGGCTCTTATAACATGCAATGCTTGCATTCTTTGTGGAAAAGCCACCAGTTGCCATTGTTGTAAATGCATGATTTATTGAATCATAGACACCCATACCACCTGCCATGTAGATTGAAAAACACAGTACCGTAAGACCTGCGTATATAAACCATAGGGCCTTTGCTGTATCTATTATCCTTGGTCTGAGCTTATCAACGCTGATCTCCGGTACCTCGGCTTTGAAGAGTTGCATCCCACCAGCACCGAGGACTGGAAGAACAGCAATAGCAAAAAGGATTATACCCATACCTCCCATCCACTGGGTAAGGGATCGCCAGAATAGAACCCCTTTAGGTATGATCTCTACATTCTTTATTACAGATGAACCAGTGGTTGTAAAGCCAGCCATTGCCTCGAAATAAGCATCTGTAAATGAGTTCAAAGAATCTGACAGCAGGTAAGGAAGGGTTGCAAAGGCGGTTGCCACAACCCAACTTAGGGTAACAGTAAAAAATGCCTCCCTGTGGCGTAACTCTTCTTTTTTGTATCTTTTTGTGAGTTGATAAGTAGAAAGGCCAAAAAAAGAGGTTATCAAAAATGACACTAAGAGGGATTGGAGATCCTGTCCTCCATAAATAAAAGAGACGATGATTGGGAGCAGCATGAAGATGGATTCAAATATAACAGTGATGCTTGTAATATAAAGGATCAACCCAGTATTCATCTTATAAAAGTATCTTCTCTATCTCCTTTATAGACTCCCTGAGGGTGAAGATGATTAGTTTATCACCTTTTTTTATGGTATCTGAGCCGGAAGGGACTATCATCTGATCGTCCCTGATGATCATCCCGATAAGTGTGTTTTTTGGGAGTGTTGCATCCTTTAATAATTTGTCCTTTAACGCAGAAGTATCACTGACCCTGCTTTCTATTATCTCTGCCCGGTCTTCAGCAATTGCTGTAAGGGAGAGGATGTCTCCCCTTCTAACGTACCTTAGTATACTGCTTGCTGTGATCAGTCTCGGGCTTAGAACAGCCTGCAGTCCAAGACTATGTGCAAGAGGGATGTAGTCGGTTCTATTGACAATTATGATGGATTTTTTCACTCCCAATTTTCTTGCAAGTAGAGCAGACATGATATTTAGTTCTTCATTATTAGTGACAGCAACGAATACATCCATATCTTTTATGTTCTCATCTATTAGGAGTTTTTGATCAGCACAATCCCCGTGTAATATCAATGTCCGTCCAAGGAACCTGCTCAGGAATTTGCATCTCTCAGGATCTTTTTCTATGATCTTTACATCTGCCTTGCCTTCAACCATTGAGGCAATATAGTATCCAATCCTGCCACCTCCGGCTATCATGATCTTTCTCGATGGCTTTGTCGAGACCTTCAATGACTCAGCGATGTCTGAGATGTCATTTTTCCTCATGGGTAGATATATGATATCGCCCTCTTTGATTATGTCTCTGCCAGTCGGGATTATGACCTTATCATCCCTTTCGATTATCCCTATGATGAAGTTTTTCCCGATCTGTTCCTTTATGTCCTGGAGTTTTTTTCCTATAAGGTGATTTTTGCTATCTATCTTAAAACCTATTACCCTTACGATTCCCTCTTCAAAATCCTCCACTTCTGTTGCAAAGGGTATTTCCAGTAACCTTGTGATGGCCCTGGCAACCTCAAGTTCAGGATTAATTGCCGGATCAATATCAAGATTTTCACGACTGAGCAGGTTATTGTTGAAGAAATAATCAGGATTTCTTATCCTGGCTATTTTCCTTGGAATATTGAACATTGCCTTTCCAAGAAGGCAAGCTATCATATTTGTCTCATCACTGTTTGTTACTGCAAGGAGGATGTCAGCCTTTTCAGCTTCAGCCTCTTTAAGAACAGAGGGGTCTCCTCCTCCACCTTCAATGATAGCTACATCAAGTTCCTCGCTGATTCTTTTGAGTTTTTCTCTATCCTGATCAATTACTACAACATCTATCCCTTCCTCGGCGAGGAACTTAGCTATTTGATATCCAACCTCTCCCGCACCTACTATTATTATATGCATGTGAAGATTATACCATATGACTTTTAGAGTATGACATTCTTGGTATATAATGTCTGAGGTGATCGGATAAAGTAAAACAGGTTGGAGGAACTATGAAGGCAAAAGATTTAATGATACCACTTCAGGATTACTTAAGACCTGATAATAACCTGAGAGAGGCAGTGAATCTCCTGAAGACGGCAAGGAGAGGTGAGAAAAGGGTTGGAGTTAAAGGTCTACCTGTACTTGATGATAATGGAAAGCTTGTTGGGATGCTTTCAATGAGGGATATATTGAAGGCAGTTTTCCCTTTTTATTTGACCATGATGGAACTTGGAGACTTTACGTGGGATGGCATGGTAGAAGGTATTGCCAGGAAATCATCTGGTAAACTTGTAAAGGATGTGATGAGCAAGGTTGTTATAACCGTTCATGAGGATGCCCCTCTGATGGAATGTGTTGATCATATGATAAAGCACAATATAAAGAGACTCCCTGTTATTGATAGGTCGGGCAAGGTCGTCGGTATGCTCTATGAGAGGGATGTTTTTTTTGCAATTACAAAGGCCATGCTCGATGAGAACAATCAAAATTTATCAGTGTCGGAGCAAGAAGATGACGCAAGGTAATGCCTTATCTCAGACATATACTATGGATGTTACCTTCTGGGTTGCTACCACAATATTTGTGGTCTCATACGCTATAATCGTTTCTGAGCGGATACACAAGACTGTTGTCGCAGTATTTGGAGCAGGTCTGATGCTGATCCTTAAGATCCTTGACCAGCATGAGGCCTTTCATGTTGAAGAATTTGGAGTTGACTGGAATGTGATATTCCTTCTTATATCTATGATGATCATAATAAATCTCATGAAACCTACAGGCCTGTTCGAATATATAGCCATAAAGAGTGCAAAATGGGGCAAAGGCGAGCCTTTCAGGATAATGGCCATTTTTGCTGTTGTTACCGCAGTTTTAAGTGCATTTTTAGATAATGTCACAACGGTCCTTCTTATTACACCTGTCACACTGCTCATAGCAGATGCCCTTGAGGTTGATCCAGTGCCTTATCTCATCTCCTGTGCCCTGGCATCGAATATTGGAGGCACTGCAACACTGATTGGTGATCCTCCAAACATCATGATTGCATCAAAGGCTCAGCTAAACTTCATGGACTTTATATACCATCTCTCCCCTATCGTGATCTTTATGATGTTCTTTTACATACTCATGATAAGACTGATCTGGGGCAAAAGGCTTGTAACAAGAGATGAATTAAAGAAGAGGATAATGGAGATGGATGAGATAGAGGCGATTAAGGATCCTGTTATGCTCAGGAAATCCCTCTTTGTGCTTGGTGTTGTCCTTTCGGGATTTGTCTTTCATGGGATTTTACATCTCCAGCCAGCAACGATTGCACTTTTTGGAGCTGGCCTTTTACTGCTTCTCTCAAAGACCCATGATCTACACCACGTCCTTGCAGAGGTTGAGTGGCCAACCATATTCTTCTTTATGGGGCTCTTTATTATTGTTGGTGGTGTTGTAAAGGTGGGTTTGATTAAATGGATGTCTGTCCAGGTGCTGGAGATTACTCAGGGAAATCTGTTTGCGACCTCAATGGTTGTGATGTGGTTTTCCGCCTTTGCATCTGCAATAGTTGATAATATTCCTTATGTTGCAACCATGAATCCCCTCATAATTGACATGGCAAGGCAGTTATGGCCTCATGAGACAGGCATTCAACTACTTCAACATGCTGATCTTATGCCATTATGGTGGTCCCTTGCACTTGGTGCATGTCTTGGAGGTAATGGTACAGCAATAGGTGCATCAGCCAATGTTATTGTTGTTGGTATGTCTGAGAAGGCAGGCAGAAGGATATCTTTTCTTAAATTCATGGCCTATGGGATGCCTATAATGATAATAACAGTGGCTATATCGACAGTATATGTATGGTTGAGATACTATGTTGTGAAGCTGTAAGGAATAATGAATAAATATGAGGAGGATAAAGTTTTACTACAAACCTGGTTGCTGGTTTTGTGATCAAGCAGAGGAGATGCTCATGGGTTTTAAGGAAAGATATGGCCTTGAGATAGAAAAGATAGACATTACTCAGGATGAAGAACTTTATGAACTTTACAGGTTTGACATCCCTGTTATTGAGTTTGAGGATGGTACTACCCTTCATGGAAGGATAAGAAAGAAAGAGCTTATCCAGAAACTGGATTCAGAAAGGAGGATCCAATGAGGATTGGATTTATTGGTCTTGGCAACCTTGGTTCAGCAATGGCAAGAAGGCTCATGTCTGAGGGAATAACACTTACTTTATGGAACAGGACAATTGAGAAGGCAAAGGGTCTCGGTCAGTCTATTGCGGGGTCTCCTGCAGAGCTTATCTCACAGGTTGAGATGGTCTTTCTCAATCTCTTTGATAGCGATGCGGTGATGGATGTTATGGCAGGCAGAAAGGGTTTTTTAGAAGGCAGATGTGAGGGAAAGATCGTGATTGATACTACAACAAACCATTTCGATAAAGTCAAGGAATTTTACAGGATGCTGCGGGACAAAGGTGCCTATTATCTTGAGGCACCTGTACTGGGAAGTGTTGTGCCTGCCTCGCAGGGGTTACTAACGGTTCTCGTAAGTGGAGACGAAAGGGCCTTTGATAAGGCAAGACCTTATATAGAAAAGATCGGGAAAAATATATTTTATCTTTCCGAGCCAGGACTTGCCACAAAGATGAAGCTAATAAATAACCTCGTCCTTGGCTCTCTGATGGCAACCCTTGCAGAGGCAATTGCACTGGCAGAGGATGGAGGTATTAATAAGGCAAGGGCAATAGAGATACTCCTTTCAGGTGCGGGGAATTCCATGGTCCTTAATGCAAAGAAGGAAAAGATATTGAATGAGGATTTTTCATCCCACTTTTCATCATCCCTGATCTATAAAGATCTTCATTATCTTCAGGATCTGGCAAGATCCTTAAAAAAACCTCTTTTCACAGGAAGTCTTGTAAAGGAGCTTTTTGGGATGACCTTCTCTGAGGGAATAGAGGATCTGGATTTTTCAGGGATATATAAGGTTTTTAAGAAACTCTGAAGACAACTCTTACAGGATTTAAGATTTTTGTCTTGATTTTTTTAACTTGAGAATTCCCTGTGGCTTGCCACAGGGTTACCGAATATAGTAGTGTTGCTATGTGGGTAAGGAGAAAAATAGCACTGTTAGGAAAGGCTATCATTGTGCATGGCAGATACATTATCACA
>JBBIPQ010000043.1:0-15313 GCA_037442785.1 Nitrospirota bacterium | reverse complement strand
TTTAAGGACAATCGACACCATTCTAATCTTTTATAGCCTTTGATATAAGAAACTTTTTAAAGGCATTTATATCCCTTTCGAAATTCTGGAATGAATCCAGTCCTGTGTGTGCAAGTTCGGTAATCCCTTTTGCAGACAGTAAATAAAGATAAATATTTCTGAATTTGTGTCTGTATGTTTTAAGCTCATCTAAAAACCTGAATGTCACGATTGATATAATAGACGGTCGAACACCTTCGATTGTGTTCAATGCCCTTTTTAAAAGCATAAGATGGTAGTCTTTTCCAGATGGAATATCTCCATCTATTGACCGCACTATCCTTTCTATAATATTTTCATATCCAGAGTATATAGAGTGCAGAGACCCTGCAACAGCCTTTATATGAGAGTCTATATTTTCAGGGTCTTTCTCTTTTTTAGCCTCAAAAGCTTTCTCTTGATGCTCTCTATTTCCTTCTTAATTAAGGACATATCAGCATCTATATCAGCAATTAAGGCTTCCATAATATACCTTCCTTTTTGATCCTCTCCCTGTCCTCTGGTCTCAAATCGTCCTCAAGAAATAAAATGTCAAATAGCATGTCCTTGAATATCTCTTCAAGTTTACTCGTAACAGAATGCCATTTTGCCTCGGGAATCCCTTTAACAGCAATATCTACATCTGATTGCTCATTGAACTCACAGGGTCTAAGCACCGAGCCAAACACATAAAACTCCTCTGCACCATTATCATAGAGGGATTTTACCGCAAGCTCAAGCCTCTTAAGGGCATTCTGCCTAAGTCTATCTTTTAGCTGCCTTCTTCTCTCTGAAAGCACGGTTTCCGGCATTTAGAACACCCTCTCAAGGTCAACCCCGAATCCTTCAAGGAGCTTGGAATTCACCCTGCCCTTTTCAATAGCCCTGCTGAAGAGTCTGAAACCATCCGCATTCTCATAGACCTCTATGCTTTTCTCGATTGGGTCAACTATCCAGTATTCCTTTACACCGGTCTTTTCATAGACATTCTTCTTGTGCTTAAGGTCATAATAGGCAGTTGCCTCTGAAAGGATCTCTACTACAAGGTCAGGAGGCCCTTCTATCTTCTTTTCACCTATTATATTAAGCCTCTCCTTTGAGATAAAGATTATGTCAGGCTGATAGGTGTCTGTCTCTGAGAAATAGACATCCATAGGTGCGTCAATCACCTCCCCAAGACCTCTTTCATTGATAAATTTTCTTAACTCAAACTCGATCCTTCCAGAGATTATCTGATGATACGGTACCGGTGATGGTGTCATAACCAGTTCTCCTCCTATCAATTGATATGGGGCACCTTCGGGAAGTCTTGCATAGTCCTCATAGGTGTATTGCCTTTTTTGCCTTTGTAAGGCCGCTGTAGCCATAGGAACACCTCCTTTAGCCTATTCTATCACAATTTGATTATGGTATAATCTTGAAAGATTTGCAAGGATAACCTTGGCATGGACATTATCAAGGTGCTTGAAAGGGAAATAAAAAAGGAGATTTCTTCTTCAAAACTCCCTGTTTTGATTGCCTATCTCTATGGCTCCTACGCGAAGGGTAGGGAGAGAAAGGGCAGCGACATAGATATTGCGGTTCTTATAGAAGAGGATGCTTATTCAAAGGACGCTTTGTGCTTTCAAGGAACTCCAGGCTATGGCAGGAAGGATGGAAAGGTCCATAAAGAGAGAGGTGGACCTCCGAATCCTCAATAGGAGCTCATTGAATTTCTGTTATGTTGTAATTACCACAGGTATTCCTCTTTATACATCCTCAAGGACAGTCCTTCATAATTATCAGAACAAGATCATAGGCATGTTTCTGGATTTTAAGCCTTTTTTAGAGAAGTATATGGCTAAATATGTCGGAGTTTGAAACCATATTAAAAGGCCTTTTTAAGGTAATCACAGAGAGGGTTAAATATCTTGAGGAAATGTCAGCAAGATTTCGGGATATCTCATCCTTCAAAAAGGCAGACCATGTTTATATATCTGCTATAGAAAGGGACCTGCAAGTGGCAATTGAGGCATGTATAGATGTTGGAAAGGTCATAATTTCTGAGAAAAGGCTTCGCCCCCCTGAAAGCACAAGGGATATCTGCACAGCGATCAGATCTATGTCAAGATCTCTTTTTAGGAGATCTGGAAGGCCCCTGTATGCCCTATCCTCAAGAACATAACCTACTGTGTGGGTTAGACTACCAAGGTGCTCCCTGGTCTTGCGATGCTCTCCAACGAGTTTTCTGAGTTCCTCTTCAGTCTTTCTCTGGGCCTCTGCAAGTTCATTGAGTCTTTCTTCAGTCTTCTAGCCTCTGCAAGCTCAGAAACTATTTCTCTTAGCTCTTTAAATTCTTCCTTGGTTACAGTATTGAGGACCTCAGTATAGACCCTCCCTATTGCGTCAGCAATCTTTTTTGCAGCGGAGGGGCTTATCTCGTTCTTCAGTTCTTCGTATATCCTCAGGGTGTCAATCATAAGAAAGTATACCATAAAAGGGCTGAACATATCTCAATTTTGCAGATATTCATAATCCCCTGGTATGGCTGTGATATAATGTATCGTTATGACGAAAAAGGTATTTATTGTTCTGCTGGTGCTGATATTCTCTGGTTTTTATTTTATGGCAGAGGCCCAGAATGTGGAGGTTAATGTAAGATTCAGCGAGGGTCCAGATGGGAGAAGGATTGTCTTTGAGTCCTCTGATGAGTCCTTTATCAAAAATACATCTGCCTCAATCTTAAAAGACTCGATCCTTGTTAAGTTTCCCTCTGCCCCTGTCCTGAGATACAGGAGTGATATGAATCTTGACCTCAGTGTTCAGGGAAGCATAGTGAGTATAAGGGTCAAAGAACCTTTCAAGATGAAAACACTCTTCCTCAGCGGGCCTCCCCGATTCTCTATCGATATCCTTAAGACATCCCAGACAGAACCTGGCCTGCCCAATATAATAAAGGAATCGAACATGACAACACCATCTTCTATCCGTATAATAATAGACCCTGGCCATGGCGGATATGACCCGGGCATAATCGATGGAGACTTGAGAGAGAAGGATTTAACGCTTACTATTGCAAAGGAAATGGAATCAATGTTGCTTAAGAAAAACAGGCCAGTATTTCTTACAAGGAGGACAGATCAGTTTCTATCCATTACTGATAGGTCAATCCTGGCAAATCAGAAGACACCCGGCATATTTATAAGTATTCATCTTTCCCTTTCGGCAGGGGTTGTGATCAATATCCCGTATGTGGAGGCATCAGCGATTGAGCCAACTGAAGGAATATTTGATATGATGCACCGGCAGAGGCGTTATGTGGAAAAGAGCAAGGCCCTTGCTGAGGCAATAGGAGAGGCTATCAAGGAGGATCTCAAGAAAGAAGTGGTTTATCGGGAGATCCCTATCTCACTGCTTAGCTCCATTGGCGCTCCAGCAGTGATGGTTGAGTTTGCTGGAAATCTGGTGGATGATAAAGAGAAGAGGTTAAGATTATCCAGGGCGATTCTGAAAGGGATTGAGGATGCGAATCAATAGGCCCAAGTTGGTATGGATAGGGATATTTCTGCTTCTTTTTATAGCGGGTTTGACAGCAGGATATTTTTACTTTATGGCCAGGCAGAAGGGTCCTGTTTATGAATTAGTCAGAAATAAGGAGGAAATCCAGCAGGATCCTGATTTATCCACCATCAGGGTCTATTATCCCCTTAAGGATAGGCTTGTAATGGAAGAGAGAAGGGTAAGGAGACAGCCATCAACCGCTGCAATGGCAGGCTCTGTTATTGAAGAGTTTCTCAAGGGTCCGTCTATTGAGCAGGATTCCCTTGTGCCAGAGGGGGTGAGATTGCTGAGTACCTTTGTGGGAAAGGATGGCATTCTGTATGTTGATCTTTCTGATGAGATGAGAAGGAACTTTCAGGGGGATGCCTATGCAGAACTGTTGTTGCTAAAGGGTTTATATGAGAGTGTAATCTCAAATATTGCCGGAATAGAAGATATAAAGGTCCTTATTGAAGGCAAGGAGATAGAGAGCCTTGGTGGTCACATCAGCATCCTTTATCCACTGAAGAATACAGTGACCTTTATTACGAACAGGGAGTAGAAATGGATGATAGACCGATAGGAGTCTTTGATTCTGGAATAGGTGGACTAACCGTTTTAAGGGAACTTAACAGGGAATTACCTGGAGAGGGCACAATCTATCTCGGGGATACTGCAAGGGTGCCTTACGGGATAAGGTCTCCTGAGACAGTGACGAGATATGCTATTGAGAACACAGCCTTCCTTGTATCTAAAGGGATAAAGATGTTGGTAGTGGCCTGCAATACTGCCTCTGCTGTCAGTTTAGATGGCATAAAGGAAAGATTTAAGATCCCTGTTCTTGGTGTTATTTCCCCGGGGGCAAGGGCAGCTGTTAAAGCTACGAGGAATAAGAGAGTAGGTGTTATAGGAACTGAGGCTACCATAAAAAGCAGTGCCTACACAAAGGATATAAGGTCCCTTGATCCTGATATAGATGTTAGGGGTATCCCCTGCCCGTTATTCGTTCCGATTGTAGAGGAGGGTCTTTTTGATGATGAGATAGCAAGGCTCGTTGCCAGGAGATACCTGAAGGGATTTGACGATAGTGGAATTGATACCCTTGTCCTTGGATGCACCCATTATCCTCTCCTTAAGGGTGTCATATCAGAGGTAGTGGGACCGGGTATTGTTTTGATAGATTCAGCCATCGAGACAGCAAGAGAGGCTAAGAGGTTGATCCAGACACTGGGTATCGGTGCCAACCCTGGTGCAGGCCCTCTAAGGAAATACTATGTGACAGATTCGCCTGAGAGGTTTAAGAGGGTTGGTGAAGGATTTCTTGGAAGAGAGATTGATGATATAGAAAAGGTTTGTGTAGGAGGTTTTTAAATGAGACCTAATGGCAGGAAGAATGATGAACTGAGGAAGGTTACCATAACCAGGAATTTTATCAAGAATGCAGAGGGGTCGGTTCTTATAAGCTTTGGTGATACAAAGGTTATATGTACGGCTACAATTGAGGAAAAGGTGCCTCCCTTTCTTAAGGACCAGAAAAAGGGATGGGTAACGGCAGAGTATGGCATGCTTCCAAGGTCAACCCAGACAAGGGTGATAAGGGAGTCAGTAACAGGGAGGATAGGGGGCAGAACCCACGAGATTCAGAGATTGATAGGAAGGGCCCTGCGGTCTGTAGTAAACCTTGATATGCTGGGGGAGAGGACCATCTGGATAGACTGTGATGTGATTCAGGCTGATGGTGGAACCAGGACAGCCGCCATAACCGGTGCTTACATAGCCATTGCGGATGCCCTCAATTATGCCTTAAGGAATGGCCTGATCGAGAGAACACCTCTCAAGGATTATCTCGCTGCTGTAAGTGTAGGGATCGTCAATGGAGAGGCAAGACTTGATCTCTGTTATGCTGAGGACTCGGCCGCAGAGGTGGATATGAATGTGGTTATGACAGGAGACGGCAGGTTTGTTGAGGTGCAGGGAACTGCAGAGGGGTCACCCTTTGATAGGTCAGCCCTTGACAGCCTTCTTGATCTTGCTGAAAAGGGTATCAGGCAATTGATAACCATGCAGAAAGATGCCCTTTCTGGCTGAGTCATTGCTATGAATTATGTTAAAATATAAAAAAATAATCGGAGGAAGCATTGAGCGGAGTATATAGAAGTCTTATAATGTGGCTTTTGATTGGTTTGACCATGATCCTGCTATTCAATCTGGTCAGCGCACCAAAGAAGGCAGAGGAAGAGATAATCTTCTCTGACTTTATGACAAATGTGGAGCAGGGCAATGTTGATGAGGTCGTTATAAAGGAGAATCTTATTATTGGAAGGCTGAAGGACGGTAAAAAATTCAGGACCTATGCTGCTGATTATCCTGACCTTGTTAAGGACCTTAGGGCAAAGGGAGTGAGGATCGCTGCAAAGCCGCCTGATACAAGCCCGTGGTATGTGAACTTTTTCTTTTCCTGGGGACCTATAATATTTCTTGTACTTGTCTGGATTTTTTTTATGCGACAGATGCAGACAGGTGGCAACAGGGCGTTATCATTCGGCAAAAGCAGGGCCCGCCTTGTCTCTGATAAGGCTGTTAAGGTGACCTTTGCTGATGTTGCAGGCGTTGATGAGGCAAAGGCAGAGGTCCAGGAGATAATAGAATTCCTGAAGGACCCGCAGAAGTTTTCCAAACTTGGTGGAAAGATACCAAAGGGGGTTCTCCTTGTGGGATCGCCTGGGACCGGGAAAACTTTGCTTGCAAAGGCCATAGCTGGTGAGGCCGGGGTTCCGTTTTTTAGTATTTCAGGTTCTGACTTTGTGGAGATGTTTGTTGGTGTAGGTGCCTCAAGGGTAAGGGACCTCTTTGATCAGGCAAAGAAGAATGCTCCCTGCATAGTCTTTATTGATGAGATAGATGCGGTTGGCCGTCACAGGGGTGCAGGGCTTGGTGGAGGTCATGATGAGAGGGAACAGACCCTCAACCAGCTACTTGTTGAGATGGATGGATTTGAGGGCACTGAAGGGGTGATCATAATAGCAGCAACGAACAGACCAGATGTCCTTGACCCAGCCCTCCTGAGGCCAGGAAGGTTTGACAGGCAGGTGGTTGTTCCAACACCTGATGTGAAGGGAAGACTGGAGATACTGAAGGTCCATACAAGAAAGATTCCCCTTGCCGATGATGTCAATCTTGAGATACTCGCAAGAGGAACCCCTGGCTTTTCAGGGGCAGACCTTGCTAACCTTGTTAATGAGGCAGCCCTTTTTGCAGCGAGGAAATCAAAGAGCAAGGTGGATATGTCTGATTTTGAGGCTGCAAAGGATAAGGTTTTGATGGGTGTGGAGAGAAGGAGCATGATAATCAGTGAGGCTGAGAAGAGAAACACTGCCTATCATGAGGCTGGTCATGCCCTTGTTGCAAAACTCATCCCCGGGACTGATCCAATCCATAAGGTCAGCATTATCCCGAGGGGAAGGGCACTGGGTGTCACCCAGCAACTCCCCCTTGATGACCGGTACACTTACTCCAGGGATTACCTTATGAAGACCCTTAATGTTCTCCTTGGCGGGAGGGCAGCAGAGGAGATTGCCCTTCATCACATGACTACAGGTGCTGGAAATGACCTCGAGAGGGCCACTGAACTTGCAAGGAGGATGGTCACTGAATGGGGTATGAGCGAGAGGCTTGGTCCTTTAACATTTGGCAAGAAGGATGAACAGATCTTCCTTGGAAGGGAGATAGCAAAACACAAGGATTACAGCGAAAAGACAGCAGAAGAGATTGACGAAGAGGTAAGAAGGCTTGTCACAGAGGCCTATGAAGGTTCAAAGAAACTCCTCCAGGAGAATGTTAACCTCCTTGATGCCCTTGCAAAACGGCTTCTTGAGAAGGAGACGATTGAGGGACACGAGATAGATAAGCTGATTGAGGAGACAAGGGCTGTCAGGGCGTAAAACTATGTAAAAAAGCATGAAACTTGCCTGGTCAAACTTTTCCTTAGACTTTTCTAAGAAAACCATAATAATGGGGATACTCAATGTTACCCCTGATTCCTTCTCTGATGGCGGTCTTTATTTCAGTGAGAAAAAGGCGATTGAACACGCTTTGAGGCTTGTTGAGGAGGGTGCTGATATTATCGATGTTGGGGGTGAATCCACAAGGCCTGGCTCAGAGCCGGTTTCCCCGGAGGAGGAGATAAGGCGAACCATTCCTGTGATAAGGGCCCTCTCAAATGAGATTAGGGTGCCGATCTCTATTGATACCTATAAGGCTGAGGTTGCAAGGCGCGCCCTTGATGCAGGCGCTACTATGGTTAATGACATAAGCGGGCTCAGGTTTGATCCGGATATGCCAGCGGTTGTTGCTGAATATGGTGTTCCTGTTGTGATTATGCATATAAAGGGAAGACCGAAGGATATGCAACAGAATCCAGTCTATGAGGCATTGATACCCGAGATTATGGATTATCTGAGGATAAGCATCAGACTTGCGATTAAGTTTGGTATAAAAGAGGACAGGATAATCATTGATCCTGGGATCGGTTTTGGCAAGACCTTTGAACATAACCTTGAGATCATAAATAATCTCAAAGAATTCACATTGCTTGAGAAACCAGTGGCTGTAGGTGTCTCAAGAAAGGCCTTTATTGGCAGAATACTGGGGGATCTGCCGCCACAGGAGAGGCTTGAGGGAACCGCAGCAGCAGTTGCTATAGCAATATATAATGGCGCTAACATAGTCAGGGTTCACGATGTGAAGGAGATTGTTAGGGTTGCAAGGGTTGTGGATTCAATCATGCGGGAGAGGATAGTGAATTAGAGCTTGATGCCTTTTTCTGTCCATCTTTTTTTCATACCTTCAAAGGACTTAATGGTTTCATCAACATAGGAGATCAGCCAGAAGGTAATATCCGGCCTCAGGATCTCTTCGCTGTTTCCAAACAGGTATCGGGCTATCTCTAAGCCAAGCATGTCCTGATGTCCCCATACATCATCCCAGGAGTTGCTGTATGTCTCGTATCTCCTGAATAATGAATCCCGGTTTTCTGAAAATGTCTCCATCAGGTTGAAGGATTCTGAGTAATTCCTGTGAATCTCCTCAATAATATCAGGTCTTTCCCCTATGACCTTTTTGACAGCCCAGAAGGTCAGAAGGGCAATCTCGTGAAAGAATCTGTATTTGTCAACAGATAGAAAGGGTGACTCGTGCCTACTCAACTCTTCTCGGACAAACTCTGTTGCCTTCTGGATAGAAAGATCAAACAGGAAGGTTCCCATCTTTAAATCCAGTTCCTTTCCTTTGAGTCCCTTCATCTCCTCGAGCCTCTTATCAATCCAGTTTCTTTTCTCTAATTTTTTCCTGATCCTTTCTATCAAACCCATCATCTCTGCTCGTAAAATAAGGACTTACTGATGCCCCTATCAATAAGGAACTTTACCACCTCCTGCGGCTTGAAGAATAGACGGAGTTTCCATTGCTGTCGTGTAGAGCCTTGAAGGAGATTCTCATCAAGGCTATCGATAATTTCCATTATCTCTTCTATCTCCTTATCTTCGAATTCAGTTCTGTAGAGGCTTAACCTTTCAGCCCTTTCTCCAACCTCCTGTCTTTTGATTCTATCGATGATCCCTGATAGGGAGCTGGAATAGGCCCGCCCTGGAGGGAATGATAGGAATTGAGGGATATTCAATAGATAGTTCTTTATCTCTGGTATGTCAGGAATATTTCCGATATGGAGCAGATCAAAGCCGAGTTTATTTTTGCAGAGGGAAAGCAGGTTTTTAACGAGAATCTGGGATTGAGCCTCTGACATCCTGTTTATTATCAGCATTGGTCTGAAGCCTTCACGGATCTCTTTTAATAAAGGAAGAACATCCGGGGCTGTCCTTGCTATGATATTTTCAAGTTCATCAATGGATATGTCCTTTTCCCCGTTCTTTCCATCCTTATTTATTAATGATAATGAAGGGTGTTTTTTTATGATGCCCTGAATCCTCCTGAATAATGAGGCCTTCAGAAACCCGTAGGCATTCATCACGGCCCCTGGCTCAGGCATTGTGACAATTATACCGTGGTCTGATAGACCAAAAAAGTCGAGGGTATTATAATGAACGCCAGCTCCCAGATCAATGATGAGGACATCTGCGTCAATGGACTTGAGGTGTCTCATTATCTTTAATTTTGTCCAGTGAGCCGGGTTTGCCATCCCGGGGACGAATCTTGAGCCGCTTATGAGCCTGAGATTCTTTACTGAGGTATCGATAATTATATCTTCAATCCTCGATACATTTCCAAGGATGAAGTCTGCTAAAGAGGGTGTTTTATCAAAGATGCCAAGGTATGTGTGAAGGTTTGCTGCACCAAGATCAAGATCTGTTAAGACAACACTATTTCCTCTGCTCGCATACTCAATGCCGATGCCAATAGCGACAATGCTCTTGCCGACTCCTCCCTTTCCACCACCTATAGAAATTATCCTTCCAGGTCTTGCCATCTAATCCTTCCAGCCATACTTTCCTATCAATGGGACAAACACGCAGGGAGTATGGTAGTCTTCGATGAGTCTGCCCTTTTCTTTTCTTGCCTTTAGGAGAATCTGGGAGAACCTCTCACCAACTGGAGCCACGATTATACCTCTTTCATTCAGTTGATCCTTTATAGGCACTGGTATCTCTGGACAGGCTGCGGAGATTATTACCCTATCAAAGGGGGCCTCTTCTGGCCATCCGATGGTGCCATCACCAACCCTTAAATGGACATTCTCATAACCAAGGGACCTGAGAACCCTGGATGCCCTTTCAGAGAGGGATTGCACCCGTTCAATCGTATACACCTCTTTAGAGAGTTCAGCCAGTATTGCGGCCTGATAACCTGAACCTGTCCCTATCTCCAGTACCTTTTCATCACCTTTAAGCTCAAGGAGTTCTGTCATTATCGCTACCATGTAAGGCTGGGAGATGGTCTGTCCCTCTCCAATCGGAAGTGCCATATCATCATAGGCCCTGAACCACTGTGATTCCTCAAGGAACAGGTGGCGTGGCACCTTCCTCATGGCCTTCAATACCCTCTCGTCTCTGATTCCCCTTGGTATAAGTTGGGTATCCACCATGAGGTCCCTCATATTTTGAAAATCCATTTCTAAGCCCTTTCTATCCTTACACAGAGTTTTATCTCTTCCAGTATCTCTGCAACATGCTCACACCTCTCCCTCGGACCTGAGAAACATATTGCCTCCCCCTTGGTGTGGGCCTCCCAGGCTATGTCCTCTGCCTTCTGCCTTGAGCAGCCTGTTGCCCTTATTAATTGTGATATAACCTCATCAAAGGTATGCCAGTCATCATTCAAGAGGATCACATTCCATGGCTCAATAACAAGGGTTGAGGGGATCTCAAGAATGGATGTATCGGTCTTTGTCTGTTGATCTATCATACCCTTCTGAGTATCTCCCTTGCTGCTAATACGCCTGACACAGAGGCCTGAACAAGTCCCCTGCTTACGCCTGCACCATCCCCGATGGCAAAGAGATTTTCTATCTCGGTCTCGAGATTATTCGAGAGTTTCAACTGCATAGAATAAAACTTAACCTCAACGCCATAAAGAAGGGTGTGTCTTGAGTTGATACCGGGAGCGAGCTTGTCTAAGGCCTCGATCATCTCCATTATGTCGCAGAGGTATCTGTAAGGTATCACAAAACTCAGATCTCCAGGGGTTGCATCCCTCAATGTTGGCTGCACGATTCCCTTTGCTATCCTTTCTGCAGTTGATCTTCTGCCGGATTGAAGATCACCAAGCCTCTGGACGATCACCCCTTCACCAAGGAAGTTTGCGAGCCTTGCTATATACATACCGTATGATATCGGTTCATTGAAAGGTTCGGTAAAGACTGTGCTGACAAGGAGTGCAAAATTCGTATTTGTGGTCTTCCTACCAGCATAGCTATGGCCATTCACTGTCCAGACCCCTTTAACATACTCCTTAACAACCTCCCCATAGGGGTTGACGCAGAATGTCCTGACCTTATCATCAAACCTTTTTGAATAAAAGATGAGCTTTGGTTCATATGTCACGTTTGTGAGGTCTTCAAGTACAGAGGCAGGGACCTCTACCCTGACGCCTATGTCAACAGGGTTTTGCAGGATAGTAAGCCCTAAATCCTTCACAACACCCTCGAGCCATCTTGATCCTTCCCTTCCAGGGGCGATTACAACAAAATCTGAATAGATATCCCTTCCGTCTAGGCGAACCCCTTTGACCTTTCTTCCCTCCTCTATTATATCCTTCACTTCTGATTCGAATATCATATCTATCTTTCCGTTGAGGTGTTGCCTCATCCGTTTCAAAAGGTCTCTGCACCTGTCAGTTCCGATATGGCGTATACGCGAAGGCACCAGGATCAGGTCATTCTTTGATGCAAGCCTCTCGATCTCCTTGATCGATTCAAGGTCGGTTCCATGAACAATCTGAGGCGCGCCAAAATCGAGGTAGATTCCATCGACATAATCGATAAGGGACTGAAGGTTAAAGAGGTCAATATACCTTGATAGAAAACCACCCACCTCAGGAGACAGGTTAAGTTTGCCATCGCTGAAGGCACCAGCACCACCCCAGCCACTCAGGATATCGCAGGACACGTCCCTTTTTGGACAGACCCTGCTGTCTATGTCCTTACCCTTTTCAACCATGAGTATCTTTAAGCCTTTGTTTGCCTTTGTCAGTTCGATGGCAGAGAATATTCCCGCAGGTCCGGCCCCGACTATTATGACATCATACTTGTCCATTCATACCTCAATTTCCCAGCCCTTCCTCATAAGTTCAAGGGCAGTATAATTTGTTAGATCAAGGTGAATCGGAGTTATCGAGACATAGCTGCTCTCGACAGCAAAGATGTCTGTATCCTCTGATTGTTCCCAGTAGGGAATGCCACCCCCTATCCAGAAATACCTTTCCCCCCGTGGTGAATAGACAGCCTTTATTGAGTTATCATAGGTTCTTCTACCCTGCCTTGTAAATCTTATGCCCTTTATCTGTGACCTCGGGAGATTTGGTACATTAATATTCAAGAATGTATCATAGGGAAGGGATTTCCTGAGGATATATTCTGCTATTTTTTTGGCAAAATAGGCTGCCGTCTCAAAATAAAAGTGTTTATCCCCGGGCATTGATATGGCAAAGGATGGAATATTAAGGATTGTTCCTTCGATGGCCGCTGATACCGTGCCTGAGTAGGTTATATCATCACCAAGGTTGCCACCCCTGTTTATCCCTGAGACAACAATGGCTGGTCTTTCTGGCAATATCTTATTCACCCCTATGACTACAGCATCAGTGGGTGTCCCGTTGATTGAGAATACATGTTCCCTCAGTTCCTCTATCTTGAGAGGCCTGTGAAGGGTGAGGGAGTGTCCAACTGCGCTTCTTTCTCTATCAGGGGCAACGATGTAGGCATCCCCTATCTCCTTCATCGCCCTGTAAAGGGCTATCAATCCCTGGGAATGAACTCCATCATCATTGGTTACGAGGATGACCATAAGTAAATTATATCAAAATCCATCTATTTTCAGGGTTTGCAAAAATTTTCTTATTAAGCCATATTAGATAAATGGCAAGGAGGAGACTTGGACAGCATTTCCTGTTTGACCCTTCTATCCTTAGAAGGATTATCGATGTAGCAGAAATAGGGCCTGATGATACAGTGGTCGAGATAGGCCCTGGGCATGGAAGGCTTACGAGGATGCTTTCAGATGTGGCATTAAGGGTTATTGCTATTGAGCTTGATGCCCTCTTATACGACCGATTAAAGGAACAGTTCAAGGATATCTATAATGTGGAGATCCTTCATGGTGATGCCTTGAAATTCCCCTATCATGACGTTCAAGGATTCAAGGTTGTTGCTAACATCCCTTACTACATAACTACACCGATCATATTCAAACTTCTTGACAACAGGAAGAATCTCATCTCAATGACCCTTACTGTACAAAAAGAGGTTGCTGAGAGGATAGTGGCAGGGCCTGGCACGAAAAAATATGGCATTCTCTCGGTGATCATTCAATATTATGGGAAACCATCTCTTAAATTCATCATCCCTCGGGGTGCCTTTCGCCCACCCCCAGAGGTTGATTCAGCAGTTGTCAGGATAGATATATTAAAGGAACCCAAGATAAGGGCCAAGGATGAAGGATCGTTCCTTAGGGTAGTTAAAACAGCTTTTAAACAGAGGAGAAAGACCATATCTAATGCCCTGAAACCATTGCTGGGGAGCGATGTTAAAAGTATCCTGGATGAGGCCAGAATCGATCCTTTGAGAAGGCCGGAGAGCCTCACAATCGCTGAATTTGTGAGACTCTCCGATATAATCAGTCAAAGGGCAGGGTAGCGTAATTACTTGCCTGTTTTGCTTATCTCGATTTTTTTGGTTACCTTATGCCACAGGAATGGGCTATCAGTCTTGGTTCCGAAAGGAAGATACCATAATTCAACATCTACCGTCATATCGTGATTGAGAACCTTTCTAATAACCTTACCTCCCTCTTTCACCTCTTCAACAGGGAAGGGTATTTCAAATTTCTCGGTAATGGTTCGATGCGGAGGGAGGCTCGAATCCCTTATGATCCCGCTCTTTTCATAGGGACCCCGTCCCATTCTATCACCACGGCCGAGTTGCTGTGGTACTGGCATATAGATCTTTGAGGCTTTAAATATCTCTTTACCGTCTGCTGTCTTTGCGGTCACTTCCAGGACCACCCTGTTTGGTGTTGGTCAGCCATCTGGTATTGAGTGGCCTGCGCGATTTGTCATATCCACCCTTATAAATGCCTGGGGCACAATCTTTGCGCCATCCCTCCAGTATGAGCCATAGGCATCAACGTGAAAATCCACAGCCATCCTTGCCATCTCGGGGCTACGATAACTCTCCATGTCATGACCGAGATTACTCTTTCGCATGTGACAGTCCTGACATTTCTCTGTTCCTCCCTCTGCCTGATATGACCATAGATAGCTTCCATAGAGGGTTCCACACTGAGAGGGGTTTTCGAGTTCGAAATTTGGCCCGAGGCCATGACATTGACCACACAGAATTGATTCCCCCATGATGGGACTCTTCTTCATCGCTGGATTTGCCGGGTCAGCATGGACTCCCTCCTTTGATCCATAAACGGTTCCCTTCTGGGGAAAACCATCAACCCACTTGTGGACAATGGCATTTCTATTATGGCATATAAGGCAGTTTATGCTGAGTTTCTTTAGGGTTTGTTCTGCCTTTTCCGAGACCTCAGGTGTACCCTCAACAAAATCGTAAACATTTTTTACTATCTCCTTTGCCACATCGTCAGTTGCATCGCTGAGTTGAGGGAGATGGCACTTTGCACAAACCATCAGGTGTTTTACTTGCACATCCTCTGGTTTTTTGACTCCTGAATATGCCCATTCCATGAAGCCGTTTATAACGGTTGTCCTTATTGTGGCGGCAGTTCGTCCAGTGCCAAAGATTGATCTGGAGTGAAGAGATTTTTCCCATTCGAGGTATATCTTTTCATGACAGGTCTTGCAGCTTGACGAGTCATACATCTTCGCAAGTTCATCGATGCTCTTCGCTTTTGTCACAGTCGTGGGTCCTTCAATTGCATTGATAACCGATGGTGTCAGAATTAAGAGAGATAAAAGGATAATTGAGAGAAACTTCATATTGCCCTCCTACTAAGAATATGTGTTATAAAATTTATACAAACGGGTTTTACCCGTTAAAGATGGACAGGCAGGAGAACTGCATATCACCTGGGTCATTGAA
>JBBIPQ010000042.1:0-15417 GCA_037442785.1 Nitrospirota bacterium | reverse complement strand
AGGGGCACCCCATTTGCGATAGAGGGACAGTTGTCACACCGTCGCAGTGTCGCACTGTTGCTCTAAAGCAACTTCCGAGCTTCCGCGCTTCCGAGCTTGCCATTGAGGAACTCATTGACTTCGGCATCAGGAACTTTCTCTGGTTCTGGCGGACGCCGGTATTTTTACAGTGGCGGAGGGGTGTAAGGGGACTCGAATACTGTACCCTCTACTGGATGGTAAAGAGGATTTCAGCGATGGATTCGGTTCTTTCTCTGGATGAAAAGGAAGGGATGAAAGAATCTGGGTCTCCCAAAAATCCCATGGTCTTTTGGGATGACAGTATAGAAGAAAGACTTCGGCTGTTTATTGAGAAGGCAAAGACTCTCCTCATAATGGAAAGGCTTGCTATGCAGAATGGACCCATAACCTATGAAAGATGCGATGACCCTGAAATCCAGAGACTCAGGACAGAGTTATTTGGGAATTCAAAAAGCCACGGAGGACTTTTTAAGGAGATTTTGGATAGAATAGATGTTATTATTTATAAGCATCTAAAAATTGCTACCCTTGGTAGCTCAGGCATTGAACGGGGAATCCCGTGAGAATCGGGAACTGCCCCGCAACTGTAAAGGGAACGAAAGCCTGTTTTAAGAGGTCTCCAAAAAGTCAGAGACTTTTTGGAGCGGAAAGAAGCCACTGTCAGGAAATCGTCTGAGTCTCAAATAAGTCAGACGGTTTTGATGATGGGAAGGCTGGCAAGTAGGAGGCCCTGAGTCAGGAGACCCGTGATGCCTGAAAAACTGAACCCTTCGAGGGAAGAGGAGGTTTATTATGAGTAAAAACACGGGTTGACAGTCTACATTTTCTTTTAATCATCTATAAGTTCAAGTTACACAGCATTGTCTGTGAAATATCTTTCAAAATATCGGAGGAAAAAATGAGGATAAGTATATATACGCTTTTGCTGTTTATTTTTGTCTCCTCTTTTGCAATGGCAGAGGATAGGGACATCCCAGAAGGTCAAAGATCTTTTGGGGATCCGGGCAGGGTGGATGTTGAAGAGGTTGTGGTGACGGCGTCGAGGATTGAGGAACCTCTAAAGGAGACAGCAAGTTCCGTAACCATTGTGAGGCTTGAAGATATAAGAGGAAGGAATATAGTCTCTGTTACAGACATGCTCAGGGAATTACCTGAGTTAAATCTTATCCAGAATGGAGGTCCCGGAAAGAATGCTACGGTCTTTTTAAGGGGTGGAGGGCCTGAGCATGTGCTTGTCATGATAGATGGTGTTAAGGTGAACAGTACAACGACAGGCTCATTTGATTTTTCTGGTCTAACTGTGGATGATATTGAGAGGATCGAGATAGTTAAGGGGCCGCAGAGCACGATCTATGGATCAGAAGCAATGGCTGGTGTTATTAACATCATTACAAAGAAAGGAACCGGGAAACCAAAGATAGAACTCTCTGTAGAAGGGGGCTCATATGGAACATATAAACCATCATTTACAGTCTCTGGGAGCAAAGGAATGGTTGATTACAGGTTAACAACCTTGTACTATGAAACAGAAGGCATCTCTGCTGCAAAGGAAGGAACAGAGAGAGACGGTTATAAGAACTCATCCATCTCGAGTAAGTTCGGTTTAACGCCCTCTGAAAGATTTAGGGTAGAACTAACAGGTAGGTATTACTATGACAGCACAGACCTTGATGGATTCGACTTCATGGCGAAAAAGGCTATAGATGACCTCAACTTTCAATCCTCTGGAAATCATTACATGCTTTCTGGAAAGGTTATAGCCTTGCTCACGGATAAATGGGAGCAGACACTAACGATTTCAAGGGTCAGGGACTCCCTTAGATTCAGGGACTCGGATAACCCTTACAATAACGCTGAGATAATAACCGTGAGAAATTCCATGGACTGGCAGCATAACTTCTACATAAATGATTCCTACACGATAACAGGGGGTATAGAACTCAGAAAAGAGGATGGTGACAACAGGGATAACTTCAGCGAATCCATCAGCTATAAGGCCATTTATATAAATAGCAGACTTAGTCTTCTCAACAGGTCTTTGATATTGAATGCTGGAATAAGATATGATGATAATGATATATCAAGCTCAAAGGCGACATACAGAATAGCTGGCACTTATAATCTTCATGATTCAGGTGTGAGGGTTCGTGCCAGTTATGGAACTGGCTTCAGAGCACCTTCCTTTAATGAACTCTTTTTCCCCTTTTATGGTAATATGAACCTGAAACCAGAGGAGACAAAATCCTGGGAGATCGGGGTTGAAAAGGATATGTTAAAGGGAGAAATGACCTTATGGATCACCTATTTTAATCAGCGGTATAAGGATCTCATTCAAACAGACCCTAATACCTGGACTGCCTCGAACATCGCAAAGGCTGAGATAAGGGGCCTTGAGACAGGTCTGAGGATCAGGTTGTCTAAGGGACTTAATGTCTCGGCTGGGTATACCTATCTTGATACAGAGGATAAGGAAACAGGGGAGGAGCTGACAAGGAGACCAAGGGATAAGTTTAATATTGCAGTCTCATACTCTTATAATGACCTTTCTCTTATGACTGACTTCATCTTTGTTGGAAAGCGATTTGACTCCTCTGTTAAGAGGTATCTGGCATCCTATTCTGTGGCGAATCTTTCAATGAATTATAAACTATCCAGAGCCATTACATTCTTTACGAGGATAGAGAATCTCTTTGATAGCGACTATGAGGAGGCAGGCAGTTACGGTACTCCTGGATTGTCAGTGTATGGCGGATTAAGGGTCAATATATGAAAAAGGGGTATATCCAGGTTTACACTGGTAATGGAAAGGGGAAGACAACAGCAGCCCTCGGTCTCGCATTGAGGGCTGCTGGGGCTGGTTTGAAGGTATATATAATCCAGTTTATTAAGAAGAGGAGGTGTAGCGAACATAAGGCCCTCGAGAGGTTTAGTGACCTTATAACAGTAAGACAGTTTGGAACAGGATTCTTGAAGGGGGTTCGAAGGACTAAGAGAGAGATAGAGGCTGCGAGAAAAGGTTTGGAGGAGGTGGCAAATATTATCAAATCGAAAGATTATGACCTCGTAATCCTCGATGAGGTGAATGTGGCAACCCATTATGGTCTTATTAATGTGGATGATCTCCTTGATATCCTTGATTCAAAACCATCAAAGGTAGAGGTTATTCTTACAGGGAGATATGCTGACGAAAGGATCATCGAGAGGGCAGATCTGGTAACAGAGATGAAGAAGATAAAGCATTATAAAGATAGTGGGGTTAAGGCCAGATACGGAATCGAGAGGTAGTCTATGCCCTGGCCTTAAAGCCAGGGCATCCCTCAAAACCTTTGCAGCCCGCCCTTCTCAAACGACAATCCAGGTTGAAGCAGATATTGGCATCCTTTGATGTGGTGCTTTTATGACCCTTTGTCCTGTCATGAAAACCTGTATCCATAGAAGTATAATAGATTATCACGATGTATCGGTATATATCTGTTAATGGTAGCCTTATCTTGAGGGTCTCGAACTGAAGCCTTTTTTTAATCTTCTTTATCTCCTCTTCTATCTTTGGCCCTTTACTCAGAATCAATCTCCCCCCTTCCCTTAATATATGCGAGGCCTTTTTATAGAATTCCTCTATTTCAAAGAGCGCCCTTGTAAGGGCAGCATCTACCTTAATCCCTGATATATCCTCTACCTTTTTCTCGATAACCTTAACATCCTTAAACCCCAGTGTCCTTACAATGTGTTCAAGGAAGGTCACCTTTTTTCTTGATGGCTCGACGAGATAGAGCATCATCTCAGGTCTGATGATCTTCAGGGGAATACCTGGAAAGCCAGCTCCACTGCCAACATCCATTACATCCAATCGACCTTCAGGAAGTGCCTTAAGATAGAGGAGGGAGTCAAGGAAATGCTTAATAACTATGTCCTCATCGCTTCTGAGGGAGGTAAGATTATATGCCCTGTTCCACTTCTTTAGTTCATTTAGGTAGGTCATAAAGGCACTTATCTTTTCAGGATCAAAGGGAAGGGAGAATTCTTTTAGACCTTTAAGGAGTAAAGATTCAGTGGTGTGGGTCATATATCAGCCATCCTTTAACGAAATGTCTTTTCTCCTCTTTTCCTTCTCAACAGCAATAAGGATGAGGGAGATAGCAGCAGGAGTCACCCCGGGTATTCTGCTTGCCTGACCTATGTTTGAGGGCCTTATCTCCTGAAGCTTGGTTATTATCTCCTTTGAGAGTCCACTAATCCTGGAATAATCGATTCCCTCCGGTATCCTTTTGTCTTCAACCCTCTTCAGTCTTTCTGCTATCTCTATCTGTCTCTGGATGTAGCCCTCGTATTTTACCCGTATCTCGATCTCCTTTGCTACCTCTTCAGATATCTGTTCACCTGGAATGGATATCATTCTTATGAAGTTATAATCGATCTCCGGTCTTTTGAGGAGTTGCTCAAGGGTGGTGTCCTCTTTAATTGGTGATGTCCCGATATGGCTGAGATGATCATTGACCTGAGATGGCTTTACCCTTACTCGTTTTAGCCTTAATATCTCCTTCTCGATACGTTCTTCTTTATCCTTGAATCTCTCATAAGTGCTGTTCCCTATAAGCCCTATCCTATACCCATATTCCATAAGCCTCTGATCTGCATTTCCATGCCTGAGTAAGAGCCTGTATTCAGCCCTTGATGTAAACATCCTGTAAGGCTCGTTCGTCCCCTTTGTAACAAGATCATCAATGAGGACTCCGATGTATGCCTCATGTCTGCCAAGTATCAATGGCTTTTTACCCATAAGTTTAAGTCCAGCATTTATACCAGCTATCAGGCCCTGGGCTGCTGCCTCCTCATATCCTGATGTCCCATTGATCTGACCTGCAAGATAGAGGCCATCGATAAGCTTTGTCTCAAGGGTATGCCACAGTTGTGTAGGATAGACAAAGTCATATTCAACAGCATAGCCCGGTCTCATGATCTCTACCTCTTCCAACCCAGCGATAGTCCTTACAAGCCTTAGCTGTACATCATAGGGAAGGCTTGTGGATATGCCATTTGCATAATACTCTCTTGTCTCAAGCCCTTCTGGCTCAAGGAAGACCTGGTGTCTTTCCCTTTCAGAAAACCTCACGACCTTATCCTCTATTGAGGGGCAGTAGCGTGGCCCGATGCCCTTTATCCTTCCGCTATACAGGGGGGAACGATCCAGGTTTTCCATGATAATCCTATGGGTTTCTCTGTTTGTATAGGTGATAAAACATGGCAACTGTGGATTTGTTATCCTTTCTGTCCTGAAGGAGAAAGGATTGGGCGGGTCATCTCCGAGCTGAGGCTCTGTCTTTGAAAAGTCAATGGTCCTTGAATCAAGTCTTGGCGGTGTTCCAGTCTTGAGTCTTCCCATCCTGAACCCGAGTGACCTCAATGAATCAGAAAGACTTATAGATGGGAACTCCCCAGCCCTTCCTGCCTCAAAGTTATCAAGACCAATATGGATCAACCCCTTAAGAAATGTGCCTGTTGTTACTATAACTGCCCTTGCACAATGGGATATACCAAGGGATGTGGTAATACCTCTTACCTTTCCATCTTCTACAAGGATCTTCTCAACCATCGCCTGTTTTATATAGAGGTTTGGCTGAGACTCAAGGGTCCTTCTCATCTCAATCCTGTATAATGCCCTGTCAGCCTGAGCCCTTAAAGACCAGACAGCCGGTCCCTTTGATAGATTGAGCATCCTGAACTGGATGCCAGCCTTATCCGTATTTATCCCCATCTCCCCGCCAAGGGCATCTATCTCCCTGACGAGATGTCCTTTTGCAAGGCCACCTATGGCTGGATTACAGGACATCTGGGCAATAGTGTCAAGGTTCATGGTGAAGAGGCATGTAGAAAGTCCCATCCTTGCCGTGGCAAGGGCTGCCTCGCATCCAGCATGACCAGCCCCTATTACGATTACATCATAGTCAGACATCTTATGCCTCTCTATTAGTCTCTTTTATCCTCAAGAGACATACAGCCTGTGCAGCAATGCCCTCACCACGACCTATGAAGCCCATCCCTTCATTGGTCTTTGCCTTTATATTTATCAGATCCTCTCTGATGCCTGCCCCTGATATGGCTCTTCTCATTGAATCAAGGTATGGAGAGAATCTTGGTTTATCCGCAATAATAACAGAATCTATCCAGGCTATCTCGAATCCCCTTTCTGAGAGGAGATCTGTTACATGCTTGAGCATCTTGATGCTTGAGGCATCCTTCCACTCTAAATCCGTGTCAGGGAAGTGTCTTCCTATATCACCCTCTCCAAGGGCACCTATAATGGCATCTATAATCGCATGAACCAGGACATCTCCATCAGAGTGGCCAAGGAGGCCCATTTCAAAGGGAACATGGATCCCTCCAATAATGAGCCTTCTTCCCTTAACAAGTCTATGGGAGTCATAACCGATACCAATCCTCATTATTCACACCATTGCCTGACATTCTGGAACATCCTGAGCCAGGGGGAAGACTCAATCTCAATATCACTGATTTTTTGGGGACCCCATTTCCATTTCTCAGGCATCCATGGCCACTGCCATTTGAGAAAGGTCCTCTCTGGATGTGGCATGATAGCCAGGTGCCTTCCGTCAGGAGAACATAAGGCCGCTATGCCCTCAGGAGAACCATTGGGATTAAAGGGATAGGATTCAGTGATATCGCCTGAGTCATCTACATACCTGACAGGTGCAAGCCCCTTGTGGATCACATCTCTCATTATAGAAGGATCAGGGAAATGGGCTTTTCCTTCTCCATGGGCAACCCATATGCCAAGGATGGAGTCTTCCATGCCTTTAAGAAAAATAGAAGGGCTTTTCAGTATCTTGACTGTTGAGAAGCGGGATTCAAATCTACCTGACCTGTTCTGAATAAACCTTGGCTGTCTTTCGTTACTTATGCCCTGCCATGGAACCCAGCCAAGGAGTGCCATAAGCTGGCAACCATTGCAGACACCAAGGCTGAAGGTATCATCCCGTTCATAAAACCTCTGAAACTCCTCATAGGCCCTTTCATTAAACCTTATTACACCTGCCCAGCCCTTGGCAGAGTCAAGGACATCTCCATAACTGAATCCACCCACAAAGGCAACTCCTCTGAACTCTCCAAGGCCAATCCTGCCCTCAACAATATCCGTCATCATAATATCCCAGGTCTCAAAACCTGCCAGATAGAAAGCAGAGGTCATCTCTCTATCCCCATTGCTTCCCTCCTCCCGTAAGATTGCTACCTTTGGCTTGATATCCCTGTGGATAATAACAGGGGTATTCCCGGGATTGAAGGTCAATCTATAGGGTGGTTTTTTCATGGCAAAGGTATTCTTCCGCTCCTCATCAGCACAATCAGGATCTGCCTGAAGCCTTTCTATCTGATAACTCGTTTCCTCCCATATGGACCTTAGAATCCTCATCTCTTCATCGAATATATTTGAACCATTTACGCTGATCCTGATCCTTTTTTCAACCTCAGTCGTTCCGATTATCTTATAGGGAATGATATAATCCCTGAGTATCTCTTTTATCTCCTCTTCCTCATTAATATCATATTCAAAGACAAATCCCGCCTCTTCTGAAAAGAGTAGACTGAAGGGTTCTGCCTCGGTCTGGAAATATAGATTCAGGCCGCAGTCACCTGAAAAGGCCATCTCAAGCAGTGTTGTTATGATGCCTCCATCGCTTATATCATGTCCTGAAAGGATCAGATCCCTTCTTATGAGTTCCTGGATAGCCATAAAGGATCTCTTCAATAGATAGGGGTCATCAATATCAGGGGATTCATCACCTATCTGGTTGAATACATGGGCAAGGGCAGAGCCACCAAGCCTGTATCTTTCAAACCCAAGATCTATGTGAATTAGCTTGCTCTTGCCTGGTCTCTTTATGTCCGATGTCACGACCTTCCTGATATCAGGACATGTGACATAGGCTGATATTACAAGACTGCGTGGTGCCTTCACTATCTCTGTGCCCTTCTTGTTCCTGACAACCGCTGCCATTGAGAGGCTGTCTTTACCTCCATCAACAGCAATCCCTATCTCACTCAGTATCTCCATCATAGCCACTGCAGCATCATAGAGGGCTGCACCCTCCCCTGGCAATTTTGCCGCCCACATCCAGTTAGCTGAAACCTTGATATCTTCAATATCTGTTATCTGAGCCCATACAATATTTGTGAGTGCCTCTGCCACAGCCATCCTCGCCATTGAGGCGGGATTAATCAATCCCTTAATAGGCTGTTCACCTATTGAGATGGCAGCGCCTGTAAGACTGAAGTGGCTCTGGGCAATAACTGCTACATCAGAGACAGTGAGATGAAGGGGACCACAGCATTGCTGTCTAGCAATGAGGCCTGTTACTGACCTGTCAACCTTATTTGTGAGGAATCTTTTTGATCCGACTGAAGGGAGCCTGAGCACCCTTTCAAGGGCATCTTTAATCGTCGTGCCTTCTGGCAATCTTAAGGGCTCTGTCTTTGGTCTTATCCTCTCAAGGTTAAACCTCTTTCGGGGCATCTCACTAAGTACCTTTTTGAGTTCAAGATTAACAGGGGTGCTTCCATCACTCTCATCATAAAGCACTATATAACCATCACCTGTAATCTCACCAACCACAGCAAATGGGACCTTTTCCCTTTTACAGAGATCTTCAAAGAGTTCAATACTTTCTGGCTTTATTAAAAGGGCATTTGATTCCTGATATTCAGCACCCCATATCTCAAGGACCGATAATGTCTCATCCCCAATGGGTATCTTCCTGACATCAATCCTTGCACCTGCTGGATAGACGAGTTCCTTCAGGACATTACAATTGCCGCCAGCTCCCTGGTCATGGATGCTTATTATCGGGTTTTCATCACCCATTTCAATACATGCCCTTATAACCCTGTTCATCTTTTGCTCCATCTCTGCATCCCCTCGCTGGACAGCATTGAAGTCCAGTTCTTCTGGTAGTTCTCCAGCAAGGACTGATGAGGCAGCACCACCTCCAATACCTATCCTGTAGGCGGGCCCACCAACCTTAACGACGAGCATCCCCTTTTCAGGGGTTCCTTTATCTGTATGTCTCGAGTCCATCTGACCTATACCACCTGTGAACATGATTGGTTTAACCCACTCCCTTCTCTCTCCATTCGGAAGCCTCATACCGAAGGAGCGGGTGAATCCCTGAATCACAGGCTCTCCAAACTTATTTCCATAATCAGAGGCGCCATTGCTTGCCTCTATCTCTATCTGCAAGGGTGAGGCAAGGTTTCTCGGATATTCAAAGGTCTCATCCTCCCAGGGCAGGATGTAACCAGGTATCCTGAGATTCCCAACGCAATAGGCTGCTGTTCCTGCCACCACAAGTCCACCCCTTCCAACTGCCTGAATGTCCCTTATCCTTCCCCCTGTGCCTGTCTCCGCCCCCGGGAATGGGGCGACTCCGCTTGGAAAGTTGTGGGTTTCTGCTGTAAAGATTATGTTGTAAAAGGGTTCTGCCTCAATAAATTTAGAGGGATAACCTGGCCTCTCCGGAAGGATGGTCCTTATCCTGAATCCTCTTATAGCACTTGAGTTGTCCCTGAAGGCGATAACACTGTTATTGGGGTTTTCGAGATATGGCCTTTTTATAATATCCATGAGGGACTCAGGTATCTTTGTTCCATCGATTATCAGCTCGCCTTTAAAAAACCAGTGCCTTGAATGTTCACTGTTTGACTGACCAAGGTCAAAACATTCAACATTTGTTGGATTTCTCTTTATATCATTGATAAAGAGGTTGTAGTAGTATCTCAGATCCCATTCATCAAGGCCAAGACCCATCTCCCGATTGACCCTTTCAAGAGCAGAAATCCCCTCCTCTATAATCCTGACCTCATAAACAGGCTCAGGCCTTATCCCAGGGTCAAAGCCCTGTAGCCTTTCCTTGTAGGGCATCTCGGTCATCCTGTCGTAAAGGAATGGAGATTTAATCAGAGATGTGTATAAATCCTTTGCCCTTGTCTGATCCCTTAACCTGAACTCGTATCTTCTTGACCTCTCTATCCTCCTGATCTTTGTAAGGCCACAAGAGGTGAATATGGAGACAGCATTGGTTGACCACGGTGTTGTAAAGTTAAGACGAGGACCTACCTCCAGGACATCTTCATCCTTTAGAAAGGTAATGTCTCCAAAATTGCGAGGATCAAAGGTCTCACTTAAAAGCCAGTGAAGGAGGGGAACCTCGTTATCCTTTAGTTTATCAGTAACCTCTATATAGAAGCAGAACTCTGAATCAATATCCTCAATATCAGGATAGCCCTTTTCCTTAATAGCCTTTAAAAGGGCCTTTTTCCTTGTTTCAGAGAGGCAAGGTCTTCTGTATCTGTATATGAGGAAACCCAAAACCTAATCCTTCTCCTTAAAGACCCTTCCGAAGATATAATCTATATTCTTGAAATAATCCCTTATGTCGAATAATCTCTCTATCTCCGAGTTCGACAGGTGTTTCTTTATATCCCTATCCTTGAGTAGGAGACCCTTGAAGTCCTTTCTCTTCTTCCAGCTCTCCATGGCATTTCTCTGAACGAGCAGATATGCCTCTTCCCTTGTGAGTCCTTTTTCTGTGAGGGCAAGCATTACCTTCTGGGAGTTGAAGAGTCCAAAGCTCTTATGCATATTCTCCTTCATCCTTTCAGGATATACCTGTAGATTCTTCAGTATCCCTGTAAGTCTGTTTAACATGTAATCAACGAGGATCGAACTGTCAGGGATGATGATCCTTTCCACAGATGAATGGGAGATATCCCTCTCATGCCATAATGCAATATTCTCAATCGATGCCATTGCGTTTGCCCTTACTACCCTTGCTAGACCCGAGAGGTTTTCACAACCAACAGGATTCCTCTTATGGGGCATGGCAGATGACCCCTTCTGCCCTGCCTCAAAGGGTTCTTCAGCCTCAAGCACCTCTGTCCTCTGGAGGTGCCTTATCTCGATGGCTATCTTCTCAATAGTGGCCGCAATCAATGCAAGGGTTAACAGGTACTCGGCATGCCTATCCCTCTGAACAACCTGTGTTGCAACAGGCTCTGGTTTGAGACCAAGCCTCTTACAAACCTTTTCCTCTATCTCAACGGGTATGTTTGAGAAGGTCCCAACCGCCCCGGATATCTTCCCAACGCTTATTACCTCTTTTGCTCTCCTCATCCTCTCCATATTCCTCCTCATCTCTTCAAACCAGAGGGCAAACTTAAGGCCAAAGGTCATTGGTTCTGCATGGACACCGTGGCTCCTCCCCATACAAGGTGTTTCCTTATACCTGAAGGCCTGTTCCTTGAGGACTTCACTCACTGCCTTTATATCCCTGATTATGATGTTCGATGCCTCTCTCATGAGGAGGGATTGGGCTGTATCAACAACATCCGATGAGGTTAAACCCTTATGTATGTACCTTGATTCAGGCCCCACATTTTCAGCTACAGATGTCAGAAATGCTATTACATCGTGCTTTACGGTCTTCTCTATCTCTTCAATCCTTTCTACATCAAATCTGGCCTTTTTCTTGATAATGCTCAGGGCATCTTTGGGTATCTCCCCGATCTCTGCCCAGGCTTCACATACGGCTATCTCGACCTCAAGCCATTTTGAGTACTTGAACTCCAGTGTCCAGATCCTTCCCATCTCGGGTCTTGTATAACGTGCTATCATATCTTCTCCTTCTTGGGAAATCCTATGTCCCGTATTCAAGTCTGTCTATCAGAGGCCCTGGCAGACCTGCCTCTGACATCTTCTTCTGGGTCTTCTTGATATTATAATCTACCCGTACAAAAGCAATTGAGTTATTATCCATTATAGCATAGCATGCCCTTGGGTCATGGTCTCTTGGCTGTCCAACACTGCCTACATTAATTATGTATCTAAGCCCTTTTTTTAATGTTACTTTATCCCTGTAAACAAGCATATCTCCTGTGGGCCGTCTCTCTATCACACAAGGTACATGACTGTGGCCTAAAAGGCATATCCTTTCAGTAAAATAATTAAAATTGACCTCTGCGTCCCAGAGGCTCAGAAGATAATGCCAGGACTCAGGCTCCCGGGGTGTTGAATGGACAAGAAAGATATCCTCAACAGTTTGAAATGTCATCGAGACTGGCAGGGAGGATAAGAATCCCTTGTGTTCCTCAGTAAGCACCTCTTTAGTCCAGATGATTGCTGCACGGGCAAACTCATTGAAGTATTCTATGTTAGTCATACCAACTGCTGCCCTATCATGATTTCCTGCCAGGGATACCCTGCACTCCTTTCTGAGGAGATCTATGCACTTGTTTGGGTCTGGTCCATATCCAACCGCATCACCAAGAAAGAGAATGTCCTCGATCTCCCTTTTTCTTATATCCCTGAGAACAGATTCGAGGGCTTCCAGATTAGCATGGACATCTGAGATTACAGCAATGGTCATTACCTCGCCCTTTTGTCCTTGAGTCCCTTTGCAATCCTGTCAAGGATTCCATTAATAAAAGGGGCTGACTCGGTGGTTGAGTATTTCTTTGCAATCTCAATGGCTTCATTGATTGTTACTGTGGAAGGTATGTCCTTTCTATAGAGGAGTTCATAGGTAGCTGCCCTGAGGATGTTCCTGTCAACGGTTGCCATCCTTTCTATGTCCCAGTGTTCTGCTGCCTTGCTTATGGTAGAATCGATCACATTCAGGTTATCGATGGTACCGTATACGATATCCTTGACGAATCCTTTTAACTCCCCATCCTCTGGTTTATCAATCCAGAAGGCCTTAAATTCTTCTTCGTCGGGTCTTCTCCCTGTAAAGTCATACTGAAAGAGAAAC
The DNA here is from genome assembly GCA_037442785.1 of Nitrospirota bacterium. GTDB lineage: Bacteria > Nitrospirota > Thermodesulfovibrionia > Thermodesulfovibrionales > UBA9159 > JBBIPQ01. The sequence continues at coordinate 2,578 of JBBIPQ010000042.1, read as the reverse complement.
TGTAGAACATATTCCCTTCCTCTCCTTCTCTTCATAAATCAGATCTTTTTAATGACCTGAGCCATCTCAATAGCTGTCATTGCAGCATCCCAGCCCTTGTTGCCTGACTTTGAACCAGCCCTCTCGATAGCCTGTTCAATGGTGTCTGATGTGATTATGCCAAAGGAGATAGGAACCCCTGTCTCCATTGAGGCTGAGGCAATACCTTTTGAGACCTCTGCTGCTACATATTCAAAATGTGGGGTTGCACCCCTTATCACAGTGCCGAGGCATATAATGGCATTGTAAATCCCCTTATTTGCCAATCTCTTTGCAACCATCGGTATCTCAAAGGAGCCTGGCACCTTAATCACCTCTATGTCCTTTTCATCAGCACCGTGTCTGATAAGGGCATCCAGTGCACCATCAAGGAGCCTTGATGTTATAAAGTCATTAAATCTACTCACGATAATGCAAAATCTCAAGCCCTTTGCCTGAAGTTCTCCCTCAATCACCTTCATAGGTACCTCCTAATGAGTTAAACTAAGCATATTTTATCACAAAATAGGGAAGTCCTGTCTTTATACGGAATTAGGAATTCGGGAGGGGATTGGGAATTCGTAAATAGCCAAATAGGCAATAGGACTGATAGCTAATAGCTTGTTCAGGCGTGTTATAATTAGCCATAGGGGGTTGAATGGGTCTATCAAGATTAACTTCTGCATCCCTCTCGGCAAAACTACTGTTAACTATAGGTCTGCTCATTATCCTTGGTGGTTGTATATCCTGGTATCTCCTGATAAGGGCAGAAAAACATACCCTTACAGAAAATGCTGTAAAACATCTTTCCTTTCATTCTCAGTTAATAAAGAAGGCGATCCGTTATGGCATGCTTACCTTCTACAGGGAGGCTATCCAGCAGACCATAAATGACATGAGTGTTGCAGAGAATATTATCGGAATAAGGCTTTTTGACAGTAAGGGGAAGATTTTTTATTCTTCCAAGATTGATGAGCTGGGAAGAATGGTGGACAGGACATCCCTTGCCTGCATTGGTTGCCATAGTGATCCGCAGAGGCCATCAATAACCCTTACCAGCAAAGATCAGTGGACCATATATGCCTCAAAAGAAGGACACAGGATCCTTACATACATAGAGCCGATTTATAATGAACCTTCCTGTTACACAGGCACATGTCACTTTCACCTTCCTGAACAGAGGGTACTCGGGATACTTGAAACGGACTTTTCCCTTGCCTATGTGGATAAGGTTATTTCACAGCGGATCGTTGCAGTTACCTCCTACGCGATAATCTTTAGTATCGCCACATTCTTTGTATTTTATATCACGGTAAGAGCCCTTGTGCTGAGACCGGTGTCTGTCCTTTCCTCTGCCATGAGAAAGGCCTCAGGCGGTGACCTCTCTGAGCCTATCCCTGTGCGATCTCAGGATGAGATGGGTCTTCTTGCTTCAACATTTAATTTAATGATTAAGGAACTCGAGACAGCAAGACAGAAGATGTCCCGGTGGACAGAGGACCTTGAAAGGGAGGTTGAAAAGAAGACTCAGGAATTGAGGGATTCCCAGGAAAAACTTATTCAGGCAGAGAAGCTTGCCTCTCTTGGTAGACTAACGGCAGATGTGGCTCACGAGATCAGGAATCCCCTCACATCAATAGGTGGTTTTGCAAAGAGACTTTCCAGGATTGCATCTACTGAGAAGGAGAAAGAATACGCAGATACCATCAGGTGTGAGGTCAGCAGACTTGAGAACATATTGAGAGACCTGATAGCCTTCTCAAGGGAGGCAAGATTTCACCTTGAAAGGAACGAAGTAGAAGGTTTTATGAAGGAAACGATGCTCATATTCGAAGACCTTTGTAAGGATCAGAACATCAGTGTTGAGATAAAGGTCATGGAAGGGACACCCCAGGTACTGATTGATAAAGAACAGGTAAGGAGGGCCCTAGCAAACCTTATCACAAACGCAATAGATGCAATGCCAGAGGGTGGTTTTCTTACTCTTTCCGCTGGTCTTGAGGTGATTAATAATGCTGACTTTATCTATATAAAGGTTTCGGATACAGGGGTTGGGATACCGGAAGAAAGGTTACCTTTTATATTTGAGCCCTTTTATTCAACAAAAGAGATAGGACGAGGCACAGGTCTTGGCCTGTCCATAGCGAGAAAGGTAATGGAGGAACACGGCGGTTTTATAAGGGCAGAAAGCACCCCTGGGAAGGGATCGACCTTTATCCTCTACTTCCCTTATCAGCCTGATGCAGAGTATGCAAAGATCCAGTGCTGGGAATATATGAAATGCGGAAGGGATAAAGATGCTACAATCAAGTGCCCCGCTTATCCTCACTTTGGTAGAATCTGTTGGGTCGTGGCTGGCACATTCTGTGAGGGAAAGATTCAGGGGACCTTTGCACAAAAATTTGAGGACTGCAGAAAGTGTGAATTCTATCGGAAGAGAACCAATAAGAAGATATGAATCAAGTGCTTTCAATAAACAAAAGTGCTGGGTCCTCAAGGTATCGAATTACCTTCGAGAGGAACTTTGCTGAATCGACCCCATCTGTGACCCTGTGGTCAA
>JBBIPQ010000041.1:0-15713 GCA_037442785.1 Nitrospirota bacterium | reverse complement strand
GGCAAGAAGGAGGGGATAAAGAGATATGGAAGCGCCATGATCCCTATGGATGAGAGTCTTGCAAGGGTAGTAATTGACCTGAGTGGCAGGCCCTATCTAGTGTATAAGGTACGTCCACCCCGGGGCTCCCTGAGAGGGCTTGAGGTCTCCCTCTTTGAGGACTTTTTCAGGGCATTCACAAACCATGCAATGATAAACCTCCATATCATTGTCGAGTACGGAAGGGATCTACATCATATATTCGAGGCTGTTTTCAAGGCCTTTGGAAGGGCAACGAGAGAAGCGGTCTCCTTTGATCCTTCAATAAAGGGGCTACCTTCAACAAAGGGCAGATTATAGTCAAAGATCGAGCACCCTTTTTATAATCTTTGGGAGCTCCCTTGTGTCTACCGGTTTCGATATATAGTCGTCAGCGCCCGCCTTGAGTATCGTCTCCCTGTCTCCAGTCATTGCCATAGAAGTAACTGTAATAATCCTTATGTTATTCAGGTCTTGATTATTCCTAATCACTCTCAGGACCTCAAAGCCATCCATGACAGGCAGCTGCATTATTCATCCATGCCTTCGAGACCTCATCAGATACCTGTTCGAGGAGCGACAATCTATGGTTGATGGTCATATCTATAATTCTACCCATGGATTCTGCAACAGGCAGATAGTCTTCCCAAATCCTGCCCCATTCATGCTGGTTGAGCCATATATATCGCTGGATAAGGCCAAAGGTCGTTGTGATAATTGCGACTAGGATAAAGGATGACATGAGGATAGTCCTTATGGAAAACCGAGCCACTTTCATTCCCTGATCAAATATTCTCACATTATTTTGGCCATGTCAAGTACCTGCAAAACCTTAAGCTGATAGCAGCCTTTATTTCTTATCATGCAATTTCAGAGGTCATCTTGCAGAATCCCCGGATGATATGATAAAAATTTATATGAAGATAGAACACTATTCCTTTGGAAGGATAACTATTGACGGACACACCTATAGCTCGGATGTGATCGTATATCCAGACAGGGTTGATGCCTCATGGTGGAGAAAAGAGGGACATCTGCTTCAGCCTGATGACCTTGTCGATGTCATTGCCTCTAAGCCAGATATCCTCATCATAGGAACAGGCTACTCAGGTGTTATGGAGGTTCCCAGGGAGACGATCAATCATATAAGTTACAAGGGGATTGAGGTCCATATTGATAGGACCACAAAGGCTGTGGAGTTATTCAATAGATTGCAAAAAGAAAGACCTGGTAAGATAATCATCGCAGCCCTTCACCTGACCTGTTGAAGCCTTACCTTCAGATATGTTATTTTATAACCGAACGGGGCTGTAGCTCAGTTGGGAGAGCGTCTGAATGGCATTCAGAAGGTCGGCGGTTCGATCCCGCTCAGCTCCACTCTCAATTTTATACCTCCTAAGAAATTTTCTTCCAATATGTGTTATTATTTTAAAACTCTGGAGGTGATGAATGTTTAGAAGATTGGTTTTTCTGTTTATGCTCCTCTTCCCATTGAGTGTCTATGGCTTCAGTGATATGGGGACGGACTGCACAAAATGCCATACCCTCTCTAAGGATGAGGCTGGCACCCTCTTGAAGGAGATCATCCCTAATGCAAAGGTCCTGGAGATCAAAAACAGCCCTATTAAGGGATTCTGGGAAGTGGATATGGAAACCGGAGGCAAAAAGGGACTTCTCTATGTGGATTTCTCAAAGAAATTCCTCTTTGCTGGCTCCATCGTTGACATTAAGGCAAAGAGAAACCTCTCTCAAGAGAGATTCACAGAGCTTAACAAGATCGATGTTGCAAGCATACCCCTTGATGATGCCCTGATACTTGGTAGTAAAGATGCAAAACACAGGATCATCGTCTTTGACGACCCTGATTGACCCTTCTGTGCAAAACTTCATCAGGAGATGAAGAAGGTAGTTGAGGAGAGAAAGGACATCGCCTTTTATCTGAAGATGTATCCACTGAAGATTCATCCTAATGCCTATGAAAAGGCAAAGGCAATTGTATGTGAAAAATCGATAGCCCTACTGGAGGATGCCTTTGCAAAAAAGGAGATACCAAAGCCTAAGTGTGAGACAAATGTTATTGACGAAAACATCAAGTTAGCCGAGAGACTTGGTATCTCAGGAACGCCTGCAATGATATTCCCCAATGGCAATCTTGTACCAGGGGCGATAGATGCAAAGAAGATAATAGAGATGATTGGTAACTAAAATAGCTCATGGCTAAAGGTTCTAATGGGTTTTTTTGACTCGTTGGAACCTTGATGCTTTCGAGCTGAGTTATCCTATCTTACTTACCAAAATTGTATAATATATCAGGACTGCCGAAGTGGCGGAACTGGCAGACGCACCAGGTTCAGGGTCTGGTGGTCGAAAGGCCGTGCGGGTTCGACTCCCGCCTTCGGCACCACTTAATTTAGGATGAATCCCAGAAAGATACCTTCAATTAACTTAAACAGGTATTTCTCTGACCCGGAACTGCAGGCCCTTTTAGAAAAGGAAATCCTTCAACCTTTTTTCTTTGAAGGTCAAGAGTTCGTCAGGCTTTGCCAGGATTATAAAAAACTCCCAAGGGGTACCATCTTTTATGAAGGTGGTTCTCTGTCTGGCTATCCTCATATCATGAGGATTCTCCATCTTGAGAGGGGAATCAGCAGATACATGAAGACGTCGAGATTCTTCGTGGAAGAGAAGATGGATGGCTATAATGTGCGGATCGCAAGGATCAATGGTCAAACAATAGCCTTCACAAGGGGTGGTTTCATCTGTCCCTTCACTACAGACAGGGTTTATGATCTGATTGATCCCCGTTTCTTTGACAGGTATCCTGATTACATACTATGCGGTGAGGTAGTAGGCCCTGGAAGTCCCTATAATACTGAGATCATCCCCTATGTTGAGGAGGACATTATTTTTTATGTCTTTGATATTGCCAGAATTAATGGTGGTTTTCTGCTCCCTGAAGAGAGAATCGCGACCCTGAGTAATTTTGAGATGGAACAGGTGAAGAGATGGGGACCCTTTGATATATCAAATATCAAGGAGATAAAAGAAATAGTCCTTGACCTCGACAGGAGAGAAAGAGAAGGGATTGTTATTAAACCCCTTAATAGCGGAAAGGCCCTTAAGTATGTCACTTTATCTTCATGCCTTAGGGATCTCAAGGCAACAACCCATCTCATATCAGAGATACCTTCTGGTTTTTATATCCAGAGGATAATAAGGGCAATATTCTTCTGCCATGAGTTTGAAATCCCTTTAACTGACGATTATCTTATGGAAGCTGTAAGAGCGCTTTATCACAAACCATATAATGCCGTGAAGGATGTTGCATCTGGTGGGGAGATCAAAGAATCCTTTGATGTCAAGGTGAGAAAAAGGGAGACTGCTACAGAACTCCTGAGACACCTGAATAGATCAGGCATATATACCCAGCTTGTATCCATCGAAAGGACTGGAGATTATTACAGACTACAATTTAACAGGATTTATAGGAAGGGGACAAAGGAAATAAGACAACTCCTTAGAGGCAAAGGTTTCTTTGACTAATCCATCTTTGCAAGGGCCTCTGTCCTCCTTATAGCACCCATGAGATAATCCTTGAACTTTTCCGGGAAGAGCCATCTTATACCAAGTTTCTCAGCCCATTTTATCAGACCCTGGTCAGCCGTTATAAGGAGGGCATCAAGCTCAAGGGCGAGGAGGAGAAGATCAACATCCTCTTTGCTATCTATTATCCCTTCCCTCAGTGCCTCTCTGTATTTTCTCCTCAGATCCTGAATGATCTCCTCCACCTTCATCTTTTCGGTGCTTCTTACTGCCTTTTCGGCGACCCTGAGCCCTTTATTGATCCTCTCCCTTATGTCCTCGATTAACTCATATAAAAGAAAGGCAGGGGTTTTAAGCTCATGCTTTTTAGGAGGCTTCTGATGGAGGATAACGAGCAGGTCCCCTGGTATCTTCTTCCTGTCAACAAAATGGAGGAGTTCCTCAAATATGGAGGGCGGCATATAGAATTCCAGGATGTGTATCTGTGCTGCAAGGAATAAAAAGGTCTCGAGGGCCTGTGTTGGGGTCTCCCCAAGATCTGTCCTTACATCGGGATTTACAAAAAGACTCGTGTCGAGAACAACCTTAAGTGGTAATGGACGATAATCACCAATAGATGACTCAGGGGCATCATTGCGCCCCTGATCCTCTCCATTCTTCAAATCGCTCATCACTGGTGACCTGCCTTAAACTGCATTATGTCTTACAGATACCGTATAGATTGAACTGGTAGGTATTCCAGTTTTTACAGTTTGGACATCTTCCTGACCATTCTGATGAAGAATAGCCACACTTCTCACAACAGTATGGGAGCCTGAAGATGCTCTTCATGTCAAGCACCTTTTTAAACTCTGCTACAGCCTTCTCGCATTGATCTTGCCTGAGATATATATTGCCCAGCAGTTGATGCAATTCAGGGAACCTATTACCCGACGCATCGACTGTAATAAGTGCGTCATAGGCATCATCAAGCATCTCGAGTCTATAGAAGAGTTTCCCCAGAAAGAAGCGAACCACATGATTCTGAGGATTATTTGAAATGATATTCCTGTAAAACCTGATAAGCCTTCCAGGGTCTCCCACATTTATAAGGAGGTCCTCAAGCCTTGCAAGTATTATCATCGAAGATGTATCCTCAAAGGCCTTCTCCAGGAATGCGATAGCCTCATCGGTTTTCTCTTCTCTCAGTAAAGTCTCTGCATAACCAAGATAGGCAGGGACAAAATCCCTGTTAATGCGCATAACTGTCCGGAATGTCCTCCTGGCCTTCTCGATTTCTCCTTCCTCAAGGCTAAGACGACCCTGTTCATACTTATAACCAATAAGTACATCCTGCTCCCTCTTACGATCCTTTTCATTACGCTCTGACTTTATTATCTTTTTTTGAACATCAATGAGGTCATCAGTCAACTCATTTCCTCTTTTCTCAAGGATCGTCCTCTTCATGTAAAGGGCTGTGAGATTGTCAGAATCAATATCTATGATCTCATTCAGATAAAGGAGGGCCTCAGAATCCCTTCCCATCTTCTCCATAACCCTTGCCAGGGAGAAGAGAACCTCAATATTCTTAGGATCTGTATCCCTTGCCTTCTTATAGTAATCTATAGCCTTTTGGAAATCCTCATCACCTGCGGCAATATCGCCAAGCCTTAGGAGAGAATCGATGTGAGACGGCTCGATCTCGAGTATCTCCTCAAGGGCTGTCCTTGCCTCATCCTCATCATCAGCAAGTATAGCGTTCAATGCCCTGGAATATAACTCCTGGATCTTTATCTCCTTCTTCTGTTTCCTGATCAACTGCCTGTTAGTAATAAATCTCTTCGTGTCCCTGACAAAGAAGTAAAGGAGCATAACAGCACCGCCAATGGCAAAGGATAAGAGAATAAGGGCAATCTTGGGCATCTCATATGCCAGATCTGCGGTGACCTTAAAGACCACAGGTTCCTTATTTAGCGTAGCAAAGTATCCGATGACTATCAGAAACAGAACAAAAAGGAAGAGGAAGAATTTACCCATTTAAAATCCTTTCTTAAGAGTCCGTTTTCGAGTCGATGCCATCTTCTCCTCAAAGGGTATCCGTGGCGCATCAAGCCATAACTTTTCAAGCTCATAATAGGCCCTTGTCTCTTCTTCAAAGACATGTACTATTACATCTCCATAATCCATAAGAACCCAGTGGGCGTAAGGAAGACCCTCAATAGAGAGGGGTTTGACCTTCTCTTTCAGGAATTCCTCCTCAATATGCTCAGCTATAGCCTTTACCTGGGTGGTACTTTCCCCTGAAGAGATCACAAAATAATCTGTATAGATTACCAGATCCTTAAGCTCGAGAATAACAATATCTTTTGCCTTTTTTGCTATTGCTAACCTTGCGGCCTCAATAGCCTTATCCCTGCTTTCTAAAGGTCTTCACTCCCTTCCATTATAAAGCTTATTAGAAATTATATAGTATTCTACAGACTCTGGCAATAGGTATTTTATACTCTTCCCATCCCTGACGAGTCTTCTTATGACCGTGGCAGATATGTCAAGAAGGGTTATATTCATTAAAATAACCTTTCTGCCTGTTTTAAGGCTCAGTTCCTTGAGTTTAATGGAGCGATTATCAATCTCTCTGAAATAACTACAGTCTTCATCCCTGATCAATCCGGTCGCGGCGAGTTCCTCAAACCTGAATCCAGGCCTCGATACAACGATAAAGTCTATCATCTCTGCAAGTCTGTAAGATCTGTACCATTTGGGCATCTCCAAAAAAGAATCTATGCCCAGTATAAGGATTATATCCTTCTCAGGAATTAATCCCTGCAACTCCAGGATCGTGTTCACCGTATAGGATTTTCCACTCCGTCTGCATTCTATGTCAGATATCTCAAAATAGGGATTCCCCTCAATAGCGAGCCTCGTCATCTCATATCTATCTTGAGGACTTGCAAGATCAAGATCCTTAAGCGGAGGATTACAGGAAGGAATAAACAATACCTTCTCAAGACCGGCCCTCTCCCTTACCTCCTCAGCTAACCGGAGGTGCCCGTAATGAATGGGATTGAAGGTGCCTCCAAGTATGCCGATTCCCTTTGTCACACCCGAAGTCATATATCTTTTAATCAGTTCGATCCATCCGCCAATTTAGCCAAGAGCCATAAACCTATTGATTGGCCATTTGGCTATTGCCTATTCGCGAAAATCTTTGTTTTTTATTATATAATAAATAAGTTCTTAACTTCCCAGAACACAGGCAATGATGGTAAAAATACTCTTAATGGCTGCATCAATGCTGAGCTTTATGCTCTTTTCCTCGATCACATGGGCGACCCTTCCCAAAGCGGATAGGGTTATTGTTGTCAAAAGCAAAAGGATACTTATACTCTTAAGGGATGGTGAGATACTCAGGACCTACAGGGTAGCCCTTGGGAAAAATCCTGAAGGACGAAAGGTCATGGCAGGTGATAAGAGGACTCCTGAAGGGCGATATACCCTTTTTAAGAACTCAAATAGCAGGTTCCATCTCTCACTTCGCATCTCCTATCCGAACGAATCAGACATAGAGAATGCCATAAGGCTCGGGGTCTCGCCAGGAGGTGACCTCATGATCCATGGACTTCCTGATGACCTATCTGAATTCGGAAAATTTCACAGGTATTTTGACTGGACAGATGGTTGCATTGCTGTCACAAATCAGGAGATCGAGGAGATTTACCAGATGGTTGATGATGGAACCCCCATAGAGATAAAACCCTAATTGATTATATCCCAAAGCCTTCTGGAAAGATCCTCATCAAGACCCGTTAAGATTATATATTCCTGCCATGCCGAATCCATATCACCCTTCATGAATGATGCTATAGCAAGATTAAAATGGGTCTTTGGATCACTGTAATCGAGTTGTAAAGCCTTTTTAAATATTCCAATAGCCTCATCATATTCACCAGATATCAGATACAATGTGCCGAGTCTTTCGTATATTGGTTTTGAGGAAGGCCTGAGCAGAAGGACCTTCCTGTATGCATCAATAGAGTCCCTGTATCGGTCAATCTTATAATAGGCAAGGCCGAGGTCTGAATAGATGTCAGGGTTATCAGGGTCTTCCCTTAATGCCTTATGGTACTCCTCAATAGCCTCCCTGTATCTCTTTAGAGAGGCATATCTGATACCCCTCACATAGGGTGAGTCACTTAAGGAATCAGGTTCCTTTAGGTTTGGTGCGGCCTCAGGTCTCTTAATGCCATTGACATCCTCAGCAAGTGTCTCTGTTGAGTTTTTCACATTTTTTACCATATCCCTGTATCTATTTATTGTCTTTCTGATATAGGATGAGACCCTCTCATTGGAAGGGATGGCTATCTCAGTAAGCTCTGCATTAATCTTAAAGATTGCCAGATCTAATGCTGGGTTATAGGAAATGAGTCTATAAAGGGGAAAGACCTTACCATCCTCTGTCCTCACAATAAGATCATTCCGTATATCCTCATACCACTTCAATATCATTCGGCATACCGTTACAATCAGACCATCCTTATCAATCACATATCCCTTTCCATTCAAAACTGCCTTCCCTGAACTGTCAACAACACTAACCTCTACTATTGATCCCTTCTGTCCTCGGAAAGGATCTCGCGCCACCGCCTCTGCCACAAAAGATAAGATCAGAAATGATATTACAAATACCCTAAGCATATATAAATATAGCATACTCTGAGAACTAACATGGCATGGACTGCCCGGAACGCGGGGGCAGCGGATGGCTATTGGCCCATGGCTATTATATTGGCCCTTATGGTCATTGACCTTTCGGTGCCTATAATCTTAAAATGTCTTATGCCCCTGATAAAGGTCCTTCCTGAGGAACTGAGAAATAAGATAGCCGCTGGAGAGGTTATCGAGAGACCTGCCTCTGTTGTCAAGGAACTCATTGAGAATTCTATAGATGCCTCAAGCAAGGAGATAAAGATCGAGATACTGAAGGGTGGCAGGGGACTGATAAGGGTTACTGATAATGGAATCGGTATGGACAGGGAGGATGCCCTTGTCTGCATTGAAAGGCATGCAACAAGCAAGCTCTCAAGGGAGGATGACCTCTTTAATATCCGGACAATGGGTTTTCGGGGTGAGGCGCTTCCTTCCATTGCATCGGTGTCAAAGATGAGGATAATAACAGGAGTCAAAGGCAGTGATGCTGGAACCATGATCTATATCTATGGAGGAGAGGTAAAAGAGGTCAGGGATTATCCAGCGATCGGCACTATTGTGGAGGTCAGGGACATCTTCTTCAATACCCCTGCAAGAAGAAAGTTTATGAGGTCAGAGTCAACCGAAATGCTTCATATCATAGAATATGTAACGATCGAGGCCCTCGCTCACTGGGAGATTGGGTTCAAGCTTGTAGCAGATCATAAGGAGGTAATCCAGATTTCACCGGCAAAAGGCCCTGTTGAGAGGATAGCCCAGATATACGGCCAGGATTTTCTTGATGGTCTCTCTGAGTTCAGTTCTGACGAAAAAGGCCTGAAGATGACAGCCTTTGTGTCCAGAGACGGGAATTTCAGGAATAGAAAAACCCATCAATTCATCTTTGTCAACAGGCGACCTGTAAAAGACCCCTTAATTACCCATGCTATTTATCAGGCCTATGAAGGTATACCGAAAGACAGCCATCCTATATTCTTCCTTTATCTGACCATAGACCCTCAGGATGTGGATGTGAATGTCCATCCAACAAAAAGGGAGGTCCGTTTTTCTGACAGGGACAGGGTTTACAGGTTTGTAAGGGACAATGTTAGAGAATCCCTTAGAAGAACAAAAAAGGAATTAGGAAGGATGATGGATGAAGATTTTGAGAACACAAAACAAGGGCAAGGCTACAGAAGAGAGACTCTGACTTCTGATTTCTGTTCTCCGTCTTCTGGAGATGAGAGGCGTATACCATCGTATGTCTCAGAAAACAGGGAATTCAGCTACAGATCTTCTATCCCTTTTATCTATCTGGGGGAGACCTTTATTGCCCTGTCTGGAAGAGATGGCCTTGTACTAATGGACCATCACGCTGCCCATGAAAGGGTCCTTTATGAGCGGTTTCTGAAGGGCAAGGATATAGATTCTTACAGGTTGCTCTTTCCGAAACAGGTGAAGTTATCACCCCTAGAGTACAACGCGATCCTGAATTGTTCTTCAATATTGAATGATATGGGCATCGAGATAGATGATTTCGGCCATGATACTGTCATTGTAAGAAGCCTTCCAGCAGCCCTGAAGGAGGCAGATATGAAGGCACTATTAAGCGACATAGCCTCAGCCATATTAGAAGGAGAAAGACCCGGAAAACCCCTGAAGCAAGAATTAGCAACGAAGATGGCCTGCCATAATTCAATCAGGGGTAGAGAAATACTCTCGGATCAGGAGGTCCAGGCCCTTATCAATGATCTTGAACAGACAGAGAACCCTGACCATTGTCCCCATGGCAGGCCTACCAGAATATTCCTGACCATAAATGATCTGAGGAGGATGTTCAAGAGACCCTTAAGATGAAGAAGGTAATCATCCTCCTTGGGCCAACAGGTGTTGGAAAGACAGGGGCATCCATACTCCTTGCAAAGAAACTTAACACAGAGATCATCAGTGCTGACTCCATGCAGATATACAGGAACATGGATATCGGGACTGCAAAACCCTCTGTTGAGGAGATGGAGGGCATCAGGCATCACCTGATAGATATAATCGAACCATCAGAGGAATTCAGTACAGGGAAATATATAGAGATGGTGGTCCCTATTATAGAAGATCTTATTCAGAGAGGTAAAATCCCCCTCATAGTGGGTGGAACCGGCCTTTATATCAGGGCTATGACAAAAGGTCTCTTTAAGGGACCATCCGCAGACTGGTCCTTGAGAAAGAAACTGCTTGAGATGGAAGAGAGGGAAAGGGGCTCGCTCTATTCATACCTCAGGGAACTCGACCCGGAGGCATCTGTGAGGATAATGCCATCTGATACGAGAAGGATCATCCGGGCGATTGAGGTATGTCTGAAGATGAAAAGGGGTATAACAGATCTTCAAAAGAGGCTTACAGAACCTTTGCCCTATGACTTTGTACTTATAGGTCTTAAGAGAGAAAGGAAAGAGCTATACAGGTTGATTGAGGAGAGGGTCGATAGGATGGTTTCATCAGGCCTTATCGATGAGGTAAAAAAGGTCATCCGCATGAATCCTGGTAAAACCGCCCTACAGGCTATTGGATATAAGGAGATGATCGCCTATCTGAATAGTAATATCACCTTTGAAGAGGCCCTATGGCTCATAAAGAAGAGGACGAAGGCCTACGCAAAGAGACAGTTTACGTGGTTCAGAAGGGATGAAGCCATAAGGTGGATAGATGTTACAGGTCTCTTCACCCATCTGGAAATCTACAGGGCTATTGCAAATTCCCTCGGAGATTTATTACCTTAAAAAGAAAAAAATCTCAAAGGAGTGAGTATGGCAAATAATCTTCAGGATAACTATCTAAACCATTTAAGGAAAGAAAAGATCCCTGTGGTCGTGTATCTGACGAATGGCGTAAGGTTAAAAGGAACGGTTAAGGCATTTGATAACTTTGTTATAGTCCTTAAAGAGGTCTCGCAGCAACTGATCTACAAACATGCCATATCAACCATAATCCCTGAGAAGGATGTAGACCTGAGTTTTGAACAAACAGAGTAAGAATCCATGTCAGCCCAGCAGGCACAGGAAAGATACAGGCAACCCTTTGTAACAGTGGATGTGATTATCGAATATGAGGGTGGAATCGTGTTGATTAAGAGAAAGAATCCTCCAGAGGGATGGGCATTACCTGGCGGATTTGTCGATTATGCTGAAAGCCTTGAAAGGGCTGCAGAGAGAGAGGCAAAGGAAGAGACAGGACTCGATATCGAATTGATAAGACAGTTTCATACATACTCGGAACCAGAAAGGGATCCAAGGCATCATACAATTACAACCGTTTTTATTGCCCAAGGAAAGGGTCTTTTAAGGTCCGGGGATGATGCAAAGGAGGCTGCAGTATTCAGGAAGGAGGATCTCCCTGAGGAGATTGCCTTTGACCACAAGAGGATTCTGAATGATTATTTCATGAGGAGGTACTGATGCTTAAGTTAATGAGAAAACACGCAAGATTCTTTTATATCCTTTTCTTTATAGTTATACTGTCCTTTATATTCTGGGGCGTTGGAACCGTTGATAAGTCAACAAATGTGGCTGTTGCTGAGGTCGGAAAGGAAAAGATAAGCCTCGAGGAATACTGGCTTGCCTATGACAGGGTAAGGGAGTTTTACAGGGAGACCATGAAGGAGGGATTCACGGATGAGGTTGAGAAAAAGCTAAATCTCAAGCAAAGGGTCCTTGATATCCTCATTGATGAGAGGGTACTCCTTATCTCTGCAGAGAGGGCAGGCATATCTGTCAGTGAGAAAGAACTTGAAGAGGCCATAACAAATGACCCAACCTTTATGAGGGATGGTAGATTCAACAGGGATATCTATCTTAGGACGCTTCAGCTTAACAGGATGACACCCCAATTGTATGAATCCATGAGAAAAAGGGAATTGCTCCTTACAAAGATGAGAAGGTTGATCGGAGAGTCCATTGACATAGGTTCCCAGATACCACAGGTTGCTACAAGTGATGATACCCTGAGGCAGGCCATACTCAGCCAGATAAGAGAAGGGGCCGTTAAGTCCTATGTGGAGGGACTCAAAAAGGGAATGAAGATCAAGGTAAATCAACAGTTATTAGGCTAAGGCTTCCTTAATCCTTGCAACAAGTTCAGGTATCTCTTTTGATTCAATTGTCCTGGCATCCAGGATAATCCTGTCCTCTCTGATCCTTACAATAACAGGGGGATTACCTGATCTTAATCTTTCCTCAAGCCTCTTTACTGAGAGGGAGAAAGGCTTAATCGTTACAGCATAGGTTGGAAAATCGACCTCTGGAAGTGAGCCACCCCCAGCCCTTGATATATCATGAATGAGTTCCACCTCTGCATTCTTAATCGTCCGCTTAAGGCTGTTATAGATCTTCTTAGCCCTTTCCTTTATCCTCAAAGGGTCCTCAAGGAGCATCCTCAGCGTCGGTATAGTCTTCCTTGCCTTTTCCTCATCGAGATATTCAAAAAGGGTCATCTCCAGGGCTGAAAGGGTCAATTTATCAATCCTGACTGCCCTGGTTAAGGGGTTTTTCTGAATCCTTTCTATCCATACCTTTTTACCAACAATAAGGCCTGCCTGGGGACCCCCAAGGAGTTTATCACCACTGAAGGTTACAAGATCAACCCCTTTACTAACCATATCTTTGACAGAAGGCTCAGACTGAATTCCAAAGGGCTTAAGATCAATCAGGCAACCGCTTCCAAGGTCATACATAACTGGTATTCCCCTGCTCTGACCAAGCCTTACAAGTTCCTCAATAGCCACATCCTCAGTAAACCCCTTTATCCTGTAGTTGGAAGGATGTACCTTGAGGATCAAGGCTGTATTCTCATTGATAGCCTTCTCATAGTCGTAGAAATGGGTCTTGTTTGTTGTACCGACCTCCCTGAGGATTGCCCCGCTACTTAACATCACATCGGGTATCCTGAAGGACCCCCCAATCTCTATTAACTCACCCCTCGATACAATAACCTCCTTACCTTTAGCCATTTCATTAAGACATAGAAGGACTGCTGCCGCATTATTGTTTACAGCAAGACCATCCTCAGCCCCTGTAACCTCAATCAGGAGTCTTTTTATATGGGAATACCTCTTTCCCCTCTTTCCCTCAGCAAGATCGTATTCGAGATTGCAATAGGATGTTGCGATCCTCAGAACATTATCCATTACCTTCTCTGAAAGGATTGATCTGCCAAGATTGGTATGTATGACAACCCCCGTGGCATTGATGACAGTTTTCAGGCTTGGTGAAGACAATCTCTTTATGAGAAGTTCAATATCAGGGACCATTTCCTCAATACTCGTATCCCTGATAGTACCACTAATGATCTCCTTCCTCCTTATGTCAATAATTTCTCTTATTGCCCGAACAACATATCTACGGGGGTATCTTTCATGCCACATCTTACAATGGTCACTCTTTAAAACCTCATCAACTGAGGGAAGTCTCGATAGCAACTCCTGGATCTCGGACTTAGCCATATATACCTTCTCTCTGTTATCTTGGGCCTTCAACATTCAGGATATATCTTGTCGTGACCTTCAGGTCCTTTCTCAGGGAATGGTAAACAGAACAGTACTTTTCCTGTGAAAGGGCGATAGCCTTCTCGATCTGCCTGGGCGAGATATTTTCTCCTGAGACATGAAGTATCATCTCAATGGCCTTATAATACTGAGGTGGTGTGGGGTTTCTTTCACCAATTATCTCTATCTTGAAGCTTTCCAGTTTCGCCCTCATCTTTCTAAGAAAAGAGACCACATCTATCCCCATACACCCAGCCAGACTCAAGAGAAGGCTCTCTGTTGGCGCACATCCCCATTGGATCTCCGCATCAAACTCGATCTCATACCCCCTCTGGGTCCTGCCAAGGAAGATAAGGTCCCTTTCCCAGGAAAGGGTTCCCTTTGTTACAGGCGTTATCTTTTCCTTATAACCCTTAAGGGTTTCTTTTAATTCGACATCCTCCTTCAACTCAGACCTCCTTAAAAAGAATTCTTTTACAGGAGTAATTTTACCATATCTTGATTTTTTATTATGGCAATAGTAGATTATCTCACTATCACAAGACGAGGGGAGGTGAGATATGGGGTAACAATGATATCCTTTTGAGATTTCGCATTAAAAAAATCAAAAAAACGGGGAGGCGTAAATGAAAAAGAGACTTATCATTGTATCTATTCTATTGATTGCTGCCTTTGCAGCATATCTCTCTTACACAACGGTTGACTCAAAGACCTCAGTAGCAACTGCAGCCAAAAAAGGCTATAGTGCTACTGTCTATGTGGCGGGTATGGGAGGGCATTTTGCTGCTGCGGATATAACAATTGACCCAAATAATGCTGAGGAGCCAATAAAGATAACAAAACTTGACAGGGTTGTAATAGGTGATAAAAAGACCCACCCAACCCATGATCCGAGGATTGATAATTCAGACCATAATGTGCTTTTCTGGTCAACCTATGTCCTTGATCCCAATGGAAAACAGCATGTCGGAAAGACCGATCTTAAGACAGGCAAAGTTATAAAGGATGTTGCCATGGACCCTGATCCGAGGTCCCCAGCAAAGAAACCGCCTGTTTACTGCGCATCCGGTCAGAGCAAACACTATTACATGCCTGTATTCATGGGATCTGAGGGCTATATTGACATCTTTGATAAGAAGACCCTGGAGCACAAAAGACGCATGTATATAAGTGACATCGGCTTCAAACCAGGGACATATCAGTTCGTTCATGGTGTAAATTCAAATGATGGAAAGAAGTTCCTTTTAGCTATCAATGAAACAAAGGAAGGGAAGTCAACAGGAAAGATTGACCTCGTTCTCGTTGACCTGCCAGCCCTTGATAAGGGGGAATGGAAGGTTATAGCAAAGGCATCCCACACAGGAGAGCCTGGCAAGACTATTACCTTCAGGCAGTACTTCACCAATGATGATAAGTATATCTTCCAATCAGCAGCAGATAGGATATGGGTTCTTGATGCCTCTAACCTTAAACTTATTGATGAAAAGATGGTGGACGGACAGGTCCATGACATGATGCCAACTCCTGATGGTAAATATGGAATTCTAACGGTAAGACAGGCCACTGAAGGTTGTGATGTGGAAGGTAAGCCAATAGCTGGTAAAAACATTACGGATGGAATGCTTCAACTCTACGATTTCGATGCCAGAAAGATCGTTGGGAAACAGGTATCTGTCTGCCTGGCCTGTCATAAGGGGATGGGGCTTGGCGATCGGAGCGCTGTTCTCTGTGGTATTGACGGTAACTGGAAGATGTAGTTCCAAAAATAAAACCCGTAGGGTGCAGGATTCTTCTGCACCCTTACTTAATTCACAGTTCAATAGATAAGTTGAGAAGAAATCAATTGACTCATAGAAATGATAAATGCGAGGTAATATTAACCTTCTAAAGATTGCAAAGAAAAATCTAAGGAGAAAGCCTCTTAGGTCTTTTGTCCTTGCAATATCAATAAGTC
>JBBIPQ010000040.1:0-15829 GCA_037442785.1 Nitrospirota bacterium | reverse complement strand
TATGTATGTCAACAGTGTGGATACATCTACAACCCTCAAAAGGGAGACAAAAAGAACAAGATACCGCCTGGAGTCCCTTTCGGGGAACTCCCTGATGATTATAAGTGCCCCCTTTGTGGTGCACCGAGGTCAAGATTTTCGCCAATGCTTGATTAAGGAGGAATATATATTATGTGCATGGCCTATGAGATGAACTGTGCCTGTGGCAATAATATGGCAGGCTTTAACTTTAAGGATGAGATAATGAGCGAGGAGGTGATCAACAGGCTTTACTGCCCGAATTGCTCTAAAGGAATATCCTTTGATTCTGAGACTATGGTGTTTGACAACGGCTGGATCATAGAATATGATATGGATATAGCCAGGTTTCAGGCCCAGAAGATAGGTAGATCAACAGGTCCAATAACGCCTGAATTTATATTCGATGAAGGTTATTGCACCTGGCGAGGGATATACCCAACAGATCACATAGATAGTGTCAAGGAAAGGGAGGATATAGTCAAGCTTGCAAAGGTGAACCCGAAAAGGTATCTTGAGGAGATCAAGGATTGGGCAAAGAGGAGGATGGAAAGGCTTACACAGGAAGGTTGGAGGAAGGCAAATGGAAAAGAAACAGTCAGCGTTTAAGGAGAAGAGTCCCTGTAGTGTCAAATATGCACCAGTGCCAGAGTTCATAACATGTCCAAAATGCGGGGAAGATGTTGAACTCTGGACAGACGAGGAGGAAACGCATTGCATATTCTGCGGTTACAGGGTATTTAGGAGTGAAAGGATCGTAAACTAAATTTTAAGGAGGTTCATTAATGGCAACAACAGAGAAAAACTTGCTTGAGGCCTTTGCTGGGGAATCCCAGGCAAACAGGAAGTATCTTGCCTTTGCAAAGAAGGCTGAGGAAGAGGGTTACAAACAGGTAGCAAAGCTCTTCAGGGCTGCTGCTGAGGCAGAGACTGTTCATGCCCTTAATCATCTCAGGGAACTCGGTGGTATAAAGTCGACGAAGGAAAACTTAGAGGCTGCAATCAGTGGGGAGTCCTATGAGTTTCAGAAGATGTATCCCCAGATGATTGAGGATGCAAAGGCTGAAAAGAACGAATCAGCCCTCAGGAGCTTTAATTTTGCCAATGAGGTTGAAAAGATTCATGCAGAGCTTTACAAAAAGGCCCTTGAGACCATTGGAAAAAATCAAGAGGTAGATTATTATGTATGCCAGGTCTGCGGTAACACTGTCGAGGCCGAGGCACCGGATGAATGTCCAATCTGTGGAGCAAAGAAACAGGCATTCAAAAGGATTGAGTAGATGAGGATTGTCGCATTCAATGGAAGTCCTCGTCCAGAGGGAAACACGGAATTGTTATTAAAGGCATCATTAAAACCAGTTGAAGAAGCTGGTCATGAGATCAAGATCTTTAAGCTGAATATAATGAGGATAAAGCCTTGTCAGGACTGCGGAGGCTGTGAAAAGACCGGTAAGTGCATAATCAAGGATGATATGGAAGAGATATACTCTGCTATAAGGGAGGCCGATAGGATCATACTGGCCTCCCCGATCTTCTTCTATGGCTTGAGCGCCCAGGCAAAGATAATGATTGATCGGTGTCAGTCCTTCTGGTGCGAGAAGTATCTGTTAAAGAAGCCTATTCCGTCAGGACCTTTTGGAAGAAAAGGGCTTCTACTTCTTGTGGGTGGCATGGAGAATGATATAGGTATTCAATGCGCTGGAGCTACCGCAAAGGCCTTTTTCAGAACTATTAGCGTACCAGAACATGAGGTACTGAGCTTTAAGGGGATTGATGCAAAGGGGGCAATACTGGAACACCCCACTGCATTGATTGATGGTCAGGAGGCGGGCAAGAAACTGATCTCCTGATATTATTTATTACAATCCTTTTTAAAAGTCTCCGACTTTTTAGGGCCAATCCCTCAGGTCGAGACACCAAGTCTTGGAAAAACAACCAATTGGAGAACTACCCATAAAATCAATATTCCCAGAGGAAAAAGCCATTCACTCACCCTTTTTTTCCTCCTTCTTTTCCTTCTCAGCTCTCTGCCTGACCTCCTCATAGTCAACAAACTCAAGTACTGCCATAGGTGCTGCATCATTGACCCTATTACGAGTCCTGATCAGCCTGAGATATCCACCGTTCCTTCCAGTAAACCTGGGTGCTATCTCACTGAAAAGCTTTGCAATGACCTTTCTATTGGGAATATGAGAAAGGGCAATACGCTTTGAATGGAGATCACCCCTGATACCAAGGGTAACGATCCTTTCGGCCAATTTCTTAGCCTCCTTTGCCTTTGCAAGGGTAGTCTCTATCCTCTGATGCTCTATAAGGGATGCTATCAATCCCCTGAGCAGTGCCTTTCTCTGGTTTGCGGTCCTACCAAAATGTCTTCCTGAAACCCTGTGTCGCATCTTAACCTCCGCTTAAGATTCCAGCGAGTCATTCTCGCTGGAAGCCATTATTGTTGCTTTAACAATTCAGGATCTATCTTCATGCCGAGATGCAATCCCATGGAATGCAGTATCTCTTTGATCTCATTCAGGGACTTTCTGCCAAAGTTCTTTGTCCTCAGCATCTCGTGCTCTGTCTTCTGCACAAGTTCTGCAATAGTCTTAATATTTGCGCTCTTTAAACAATTAAAGGCCCTTACGGATAGTTCAAGCTCATCCACACTCTTAAGGAGATTTTCGTTGATAGAAGATGGATCAATACCAGAAGCAGCACCGATCATCATGCCTTCTTCACGCTCTCCTTCTTCAGCATCTTCGAATATAAAGAGGTCTGCAAAGTCTATAAGTATGGATACTGCCTGAGAGATTGCCCTTTTCGGTGTTGTACTTCCATCAGTCCATACCTCCATAACAAGACGGTCATAGTCTGTGGCCCTTCCGACCCTTGCCCTTTCCACATGGAAGCTGACCTTCTTGATGGGGCTGAATATAGAATCAACAGCTATCATGCCAACCGGTAGATCTTGCTCCTTATTTATCTCTGCTGGGACATAGCCCTTTCCCTTTCTTATATACATCTCTGCCTCAAAGGTAGCACCTTTATCCACAGTAGCTATCGACAAATCAGTACTCAAGACCTCAACCCCTGAATCAACCTGGATATCTGCCCCTTTAACATCAGCCGGACCAGTTACCTTTACCTTTGCAACCTTAAGACCATCAGTATACATCTTGAATCGCAATTTCTTTATATTGAGGATAATATCTGTTATATCCTCCTTAATACCCTGTATATGGGTAAATTCGTGAAGGGCCCCTTCAATCTTTACTGCTGTGACTGCAGCGCCCTCAATCGATGAAAGCATTATCCTCCTGAGAGAGTTCCCAAGGGTAGTACCAAAGCCCCTCTCAAAGGGTTCTGCAATCAGTTTTCCATAAGTGTCTGTTAATGTCTCTTCTTCAAAACGGATTTTATCCGGTAACTGAAAGCCTTTTTTTCTTAAATTCATAAGGCCTCCTTGCCTTTATTTTTTAAAAATCTTCCTATCCGGGGTCCCCAAAAAGTCAGAGACTTTTTGGGGTGACCTATTTACTACTTTGAGTACAACTCAACTATCAACTGTTCCTGAACCTCAAAGGGAAGTTGCAATTCCTCTCTTGATGGGACATGCAGAATCTTTCCTCTGAAGTTTTGAGGGTCAACCTCTACCCAAACAGGAAGCCCCCTGTGTTCGATCTTCTCAAGACTCTCTTTAATTGACTCAATGTTTCTGCTTGACTCTTTCACTTCAACGGTATCTCCAGGTCTCAAGGCATAAGAGGGTATATTAACAGGTCTTCCATTTACAAGGAAATGGCCATGGCTTACCAGTTCCCTGGCTTGCCTCTTATTAACAGCAAAACCCATTCGATATACAACGTTATCGAGGCGCAACTCCAAAAGCTGAAGCAAGACCTCACCTGTAACGCCCTTTCTCCTCTCAGCCTCATGAAAATATCGCCTGAACTGCCTCTCTCCAATACCATGATACTTTCTTACCTTCTGTTTTTCCAGAAGCTGAATACCGTAATCCGAGAGTTTCCCCCTATTCTGTCCATGCTGTCCTGGAGGGTACTTCCTCCTTTCAATGCCGCATTTTTCTGTGTAACACCTGTCACCCTTAAGATAGAGCTTCTCGCCTACTCTTCTGCAGATCCTACACAATGCCCCGGTATATCTTGCCATTATACCCTCCTCCTCTTTGGAGGTCTGCAACCATTATGAGGTACAGGTGTAACATCCTTAATAAGATTTATATCAAGGCCTGATGCCTGAATAGCCCTTATGGCTGACTCCCTCCCAGCACCTGGTCCCTTCACAAAGACATCTACCTGTCTCAATCCATAATCCATCGCCTTTTTTGCAGCAGCCTCAGCAGCCATCTGGGCTGCATAAGGGGTCCCTTTCCTCGAACCCTTAAAACCCAGGCTACCAGCACTCGCCCAGGTAAGGACATTTCCGTTCTGATCCGTTATTGTTACAATCGTGTTATTAAACGTTGCCTGTATATGAGCTGCCCCATATACCACATTCTTTTTTTCCTTCTTTGATCCTCTCTTTTTCTTCATCTATGATTATGCCTCCTTCTTCTTACCCATTATAGTCTTACGGGGGCCTTTTCTCGTCCTTGCATTCGTCCGGGTCCTCTGACCATGGGCAGGTAACCCAAGGCGGTGTCTTAAACCCCTGTAACAACCTATATCAATGAGCCTCTTAATATTCATTGAGACCTCTCTCCTCAGATCACCTTCCACCCGGTAATCCCTTTCTATGATATTCCTTATCTTTACGATGTCTTCGTCTTTGAGGTCTTTAACCCTGATATTCGGGTTAACTCCGGTCTTATCAAGTATCTGTCTTGATAGGGATCTTCCAATTCCATATATCCTGGTAAGCCCTATCTCTATCCTCTCATTCTTTGGTAGATCCACACCAGCTATTCTGGCCATTTATCCTCCTATCCCTGTCTCTGTTTATGTCTTTTATTCTCACAGATTACCATAATTACCCTCTTCCTTCTTATCACCTTGCATTTGGAACATACAGGCTTAACCGAAGATCTTACCTTCATCTTTCCTCCTAATTAATTACTTAAATCTATAAGTTATCCTACCCTTGGTAAGGTCATAGGGAGATAGTTCAACCATGACTTTATCACCGGGCAGTATCTTTATAAAATGCATCCTCATCTTACCAGATACATAGGCAAGGATAACCTGTCCATTTTCGAGTTCAACCCTGAACATCGCGTTCGGCAATGTCTCGATAATCGTTCCCTGTACTTCGATATTTTCTTCTTTCGGCATTTTAACTAAACATTATAAATTTTTTAATCGATTTTAGTCAATATCCTGGCACCACTTCTTGTAATTGCCACTGTATGCTCATAATGTGCCGATAGTTTGCCATCCGCTGTCACTGCTGTCCAACCATCATCGAGTATCCTCACCTCATAAGTACCTTCATTTACCATTGGCTCTATCGCAAGGGTCATCCCCTCTCTTAAACGAGGCCCCTGGCCAGGTGCACCAAAGTTGGGAACCTGGGGCTCCTCATGGAGGGACCTCCCTATTCCATGTCCAACAAAGGTCCTCACCACAGAGTAGCCATGAGACTCTACATACCTCTGTATCGAACTCGATATATCAGAGACCCTGTTACCTGGTCTTGCCTTCTCAATCCCGATGTAAAGGGCCTCTTCTGTAACCCTTAAAAGTCTCTCTGCACTCGGGCTTATCCTTCCCACTGGAAAGGTGACTGCTCCATCCCCATAAAATCCCTCAAGGTATATCCCAAGGTCAACGCTCAGTATATCACCCTCCTTCAGTCTAAGGCCTGAAGGGATACCATGAACCACCTGATCATTCACTGAGGTACATACACTGGAGGGATAGTTTCTGTACCCCCTGAAGGCAGCAACAGCACCCCTCTCTGCTATCGTCTTATCAACAAATACCTCTATATCCTTTGTGGTTATCCCTGGTTTAACTATCTCCTTGAGTGCATTGAGTATCTCAGCCACTATTTTGCAGGCCCTTGCTATCTTTTCTACCTCATCCTGTGTCTTTATTATAATCATTCAATCAATTTCGCAAATCTCCATCGCTTCCCGTAAGCCAAAAGGCTTACGAAAATTATCTCAAGTGTCCCAAGAGAGTCCACGACTTTTTGGGTACATCTTATCTCCTACCCCTTATCCTTCCCTTCCTGAGGAACCCCTCATAGGACCTCGTAACAAGATGGGACTCAATCTGGGATATTGTATCAAGGGCAACACCCACAACGATAAGAAGGGATGTCCCACCAAAGTAAAAGGGGACATTAAACCTCTTTATAAGGATCTCAGGGATTATACATATTATGGCAAGGTATATGGCACCTACAAATGTCAATCTGGTAAGTACCCTATAGATATATTCCGATGTCTTCTGACCAGGCCTTATCCCTGGTATGTAACCACCATATTTCTTCAGGTTATCAGCAATATCCACAGGATTAAATATGACGGCAGTATAGAAGTAACTAAAGAAGAATATCATCCCAACATAAAGCGCTGTATAAAGCACAGTTCCCGGAGAGAGTTGCCTTGCAACCCCTTGCACCCAGGGGATGGCAATAAAGCCAGCTACAGTAGCAGGAAACATGATTATAGATGACGCAAATATAGGTGGTATAACCCCTGATGTGTTTATCTTGAGTGGCAGATGGGTACTCTGACCTCCATAGACCTTTCTCCCCACAACCCTTTTAGCATACTGAATCGGGATCTTCCTCTGTCCCCTTTCAATAAATATTATAACAGCAACAACAGCAACCATCATAATCACAAGGAATATGACAAAGAATATGTTTAATTCACCGGCACTGATGAGCCTTAAGGTACTTATAACCGCATTCGGGAATCTTGCAACGATACCGGCAAAGATTATAAGAGAAATACCATTGCCAATTCCTCTCTCCGTTATCTGCTCGCCAAGCCACATTATAAAGGCTGTACCAGATGTCAGGGTTATCATTGTAAGAAGACGGAAGGACCAGCCTGGATTCTGGATAAAGGCTCCCCCTGACATACTCTCAAGACCCACAGCAATTCCAAAGGATTGAATCATACTGATTATGACCGTTCCATATCTCGTATATTTGATGATCTTTTTTCTTCCAGCCTCTCCTTCCTTCGCAAGCTTTCCTATAGCAGGAATGACAACAGTGAGGAGTTGCAGTATTATGGATGCGCTTATGTATGGCATAATGCCAAGGGCAAAGATGGTAACCCTTGAAAGGGCACCTCCAGAAAACATGTCAAAGAAACCCATCAGGGCCCCACCCTTCTCAGCAAGGAACTTGCTTAGTTCCTCACCATTTATGCCAGGCGTTGGTATGTGGGCACCTATCCTGTACACAGTTAGAAGGGCAAGGGTAAAGATTATCCTACTCTTGAGCTCCGGGATCTTAAAGGCGTTCTGAAAGGCCCTTATTATGGACTGCAATTATATCACCTCAGCAGTTCCGCCAGCGGCTTCAATCTTGCTCAAGGCAGATTTACTGAAGGCATTTGCCTTAATGGTAACAGGTCGGTTAATCTCACCCTCGCCAAGAACCTTGAGGCCGTCCTTGAGGTCCTTTACTATGCCTAACCTCTGGATGACTTCCGGTGTAATCAGATCTTCCCCTATCTTCGAAAGCTCATTGAGATTTATAATTGAATATTCCTTCTTAAAGGGATAATTTTTAAACCCGCGCTTCGGCAACCTTCTTTGGAGGGGCATCTGACCACCCTCAAATCCAGCACCCTTAGCGCCACCTGATCGAGCCTTCTGGCCTTTATGTCCCCTACAGGCTGTTTTTCCATGACCTGAGCCAGGTCCTCTGCCAACCCTTTTCTTTGCTTTTTTGCTACCTATTGCTGGTCTTAAATCTTCTAATCTCATTTTCCTACCCTGATTTTAATTTTTATTCCTTTGTTTCTGAGTTCTCAGCTTCTTCCTCAGGTCTCTTCCGTAATCTGGCAACTGCTTCCGGATCCTTCAGGTTTAAGAGACCATCCACCGTAGCCCTCACTGCATTAAAGGGATTGTGCGATCCCAGGGACTTTGCAACCACATCATGGACACCAGCCACCTCAAGAACCGCTCTTACTGCACCTCCAGCAATAAGGCCTGTACCCTTAGCAGCAGGGTTCATTATGACAGTACCAGAGCTAAATTTACCAACTATCCTGTGCGGAATCGTGCCATCCTTTAGAGGAAACTTGATAAGAGACTTCTTGGCCTGTTCTATGGCCTTTCTTATAGCCTCTGGCACCTCCGCTGCCTTACCCTTACCAACACCCACGATACCACCACCATCGCCAACAACAACAAGGGCACTAAAGGAGAATCTTCTTCCTCCCTTTACCACCTTTGCCACCCTGTTAATATAGATAACCCTGTCCTTCAGGTTAAGTCCTTCTGGGTCAATCCTTCCCACTATACCTCCTTAATTATTAAAATTCGAGCCCAGCATCTCTTGCTGCATCAGCAAGAGCCTTTATGCTTCCGTGATAAAGATAACCACTCCTGTCAAATACGATCTTTTTTATCCCAGATGCTATAGCCCTCTTTGCTATCAACTCGCCAACCCTCTTTGCAGTTTCCACATTTCCCCTGTGTCCTGTGTACCCTTTAAAATCTTTATCAAGGGTCGAAGCAGCCACAAGGGTGCGACCAGCCGAATCATCTATAATCTGGGCATAAATGTTATTGTTACTTTTATAAACGGACAGCCTTGGCCTTTCAGGCGTACCGTAGACCTTCTTCCTGATCCTCTTGTGTCTTCTTATCCTCAATTCCCTTGTGCTTTCCAATGATCTCTCCTCCAAGCCTGTTTATTTCTTACCAGCCTTTCCTACCTTAAGCTTGAGTCGCTCTCCAGCATATCTTATGCCCTTCCCTTTATAGGGGTCAGGTGGTCTCAGTGCCCTGAGATTCGCCGCAACCTGACCGAGCAGATGCTTGTCTGTGCCAGTAAGCGTTATCATTGTCTGTTTCTGATCAACAGTGGCTGAGATACCTTCAGGCAGTTGATATTCCACAGGATGAGAATAACCAAGAGTAAGAAGCAACCGGTTGCCCTGTACCTGTGCCCTGTAACCTATACCATGTATCTCTAAAACCCTCTGGTATCCCTTAGAAACCCCTGTAATCATATTGGCTATGAGGCTCCTTGAAAGACCGTGAAGTGCCTTTTCGTTCTTGCTATCCCCTCTTCTTGTTACAACAACCTTACCATCTACAACCGAAACATCAATCCCTTCAGGAAAACCCCAGCTAAGGCTCCCCTTTGGACCCTTCACGAAAATATTGTTGGCCTCTACCTTTACTTCAACTCCTGATGGAATCTCTACTGGTTTCCTACCTATCCTCGACATCTAAATCTCCTTACCAAATATAACATAGGATTTCCCCACCTACTTTCTCAAGTCTGCACATCCTATCACTCATAATACCCTTGGGTGTAGTCAGGATCGCAATACCAACCCCGCCCATTACACGAGGTATCGATCTGTATCCCACATAGACCCGTCTGCCTGGTTTTGAGACCCTCTTCAACCCCGATATAACATTTTCATTATCCACATACTTTAATGTAATCCTTAATATGCCCTGTCTTTTGTCCTTCAGTATCTTATATGCCTTAATAAAGCCCTCTTCTTTCAATAACCGAGCTATATCAAGTTTGATCTTGGAGGCAGGGATATCTACCTTTTCCGCCTTAATCATAATAGCATTCCTTATCCTCGTCAGCATATCACTTATTGGATCAGTCAGCATATCTTCACCTCTACCAGCTCGATTTTATTACACCGGGTATCTGTCCCTTTAACGCAAGGGTCCTGAAACAGATACGGCACATATTAAACTTCCTTAAGAAGGCCCTTGGCCTTCCACAGAGTTTACACCTGTTATAGGCTCTAACCTTGAACTTTGGTGTCCTCTTAACCTTCTCCATCATACACTTCTTTGCCATTGTAACCTCGATTTATTTATTTTCTAAAAGGCATGCCCATCAGTCTCAAAAGGGCCTTTGCCTCGGCATCACTCTTAGCCGTTGTACATATGGTTATATCCATTCCATGAACCATCTCAACCTTATCATAATCGATCTCAGGAAATATAATCTGCTCCTTTACGCCAAGTGTATAATTGCCTCTTCCATCAAAGGCCTTCCCTGACACCCCTTTAAAGTCCCTTATCCTTGGCAATGCTACACTCACAAGCCTGTCAAAAAACTCATACATCCGGTCTCCCCTCAAGGTAACCTTGCAACCAATAGGCATACCCTTCCTCAGTTTGAAGGCAGCAATGGACTTCTTCGCCTTTGTGATTACAGCCCTCTGACCTGTAATCAGGGACAGTTCTTTCTGAACCGAATCAAGCAGTTTTATATTTTGTATGGCCTCTCCGAGACCAACATTGAGAACTATCTTTTCGAGCTTAGGAACCTCCATTACATTCTTATAGGAAAACTCCTTCATCAGTGCTGGAACTACTTGCTTTTTATACATCTCTTTCAGCCTCGGAATCATGATCAGTCTATTACCTCCTGGCATTTCTTACAGACCCTTACCTTTTTCCCGCTCTCAAGGAGCCTGTTTCCTATCCTTGTTGGCTTATTGCACTTTGGGCAAAGGAGCATAACATTGGAAATATGAATAGGGGCCTCTTTCTCAATAATGCCTCCCTGGGTATATTTCCTGTTTGGCTTCATATGCCTCTTTATAATATTAATCTTTTCAACAATAACACGTTCCTTAGAAGGTAATACAGCCAGTACCCTTCCTTTCTTACCCTTCTCTTTACCGGCAATCACCAATACTGTATCTTCTTTCTTAACCCTTAAACCCATTAAACCTCCACAATGGCTTCCAGCGAGTCTTTCTGACTCGTTAGAACCTCAGTCCTTTTTTTGATTAATCCATACATTTCACAACCGAGACCCTATAACACCTCTGGTGCAAGGGAGATTATCTTCATGAACTCCTTCCACCTCAATTCCCTTGCTACAGGTCCGAATATCCTGGTTCCTATAGGTTCTTTCTGGGCATTAATCAAAACCACCGCATTCTGGTCAAATCTTATATAAGAGCCATCAGGTCTCCTGAATTCCTTTTTAGTCCTGACAACAACAGCCTTCGCCTTATCACCCTTTTTTATATTACTGTCAGGAATTGCCTCTTTAACACTTACCATAATTATGTCACCAAGACGGGCATATTTCTTGTGAAACCCGCCGAAGACCTTTATACACTGAACCTTCTTTGCCCCTGAATTATCCGCAACTTCAAGTATGCTTCGTGGTTGTATCATCTCGATAACTCCTTAAGCCCTTTCTAAGATGTCTAAAACTGCCCATTTTTTGTGTCTGCTTAATGGCCTTGTCTCTATAATCTTTACCGTATCCCCTACCTTACATCTATTCTCCTCATCATGGGCCATAAATTTGGTCACCTTTTTCACCGTCTTTTTATAGACAGGATGCTGGTATAGTCGTGTGATCGCCACCACAACGGTCTTATCCATCTTATTGCTAATTACCTTACCTGTATAAACCTTCTTTGGCATCTCTACCCCTTATTAATTCCCTGAACGGGATTTTTCGTCTTTTCTGTGATAATCGTGAGTATCCTCGCTATATCCTTCCTTACAGCCCTGATGCGCATCGGGTTTTCAATCTCCCCTGTGGCAAGCCTGAACCTGAGATTGAATAATTCCTTTCTCAGTTCCTTTTCCTTTTCTTTCAATTCCTCTACAGTCATGGCCCTGAGATCAGAGGGCTTCATAATACCACTTCCTCCCTTTTCACAAATTTTGTAGCAATAGGTAATTTATAAGCCGCCAATCTCAATGCCGAGCGTGCCACATCCTCAGTAACCCCGGACATCTCATAAAGGATCCTGCCAGGTTTAACTACAGCTACCCAGTACTCAGGAGAACCCTTACCCTTTCCCATTCTGGTTTCAGCAGGTTTCTTAGTTATGGGCTTATCAGGGAATATCCTGATCCAGACCTTACACCCTCTTTTAACATGCCTCGTAATCGCAATCCTGGCTGCCTCTATCTGCCTTGAAGATATCCAGCCAGGCTCTAAGGCCTTCAATCCAAACTCACCAAAGGATACCTCTGACCCTCTATAGGCCTTTCCGGTCATTCTACCTTTCTGCATCTTTCTGAATTTAACCTTTTTTGGCATTAACATCTACAATCACCTCTAAATTTCTTTTAAGATTCAACAGGTCCTGACTTTGACTCAGGGAAAACATCTCCATGATAAATCCAGACCTTCACACCGATTACACCATAA
Source organism: Nitrospirota bacterium (assembly GCA_037442785.1). GTDB lineage: Bacteria > Nitrospirota > Thermodesulfovibrionia > Thermodesulfovibrionales > UBA9159 > JBBIPQ01. Next base: position 3,496 of record JBBIPQ010000040.1, on the reverse strand, counting down.
GTAGTTCTTGCCTCAGCAAACCCATAATCTATATCGGCCCTGAAGGTATGAAGGGGAACCCTTCCCTCCCTGTACCATTCGGTCCTCGCTATCTCAGCACCGGCAAGTCTTCCGGAACAAGAGACCTTTATCCCGGGAGCACCAAACCTGAGGGCTGAAGCTACCGCCTTCTTCATTGCCCTCCTGAAGGCAACCCTCTTTTCAAGCTGGAGGGCAATATTCTCAGCAACCAGTTGAGCATTCACCTCCGGCTTTCTAATCTCCTTTATATCAATCGCGGTCTCCCGACCAGTAAATGTTTCAAGATCTTTTCGAAGTTTCTCAACCTCAGCACCTTTCTTACCTATTATGATTCCAGGCCTCGCAGCATGTATAATTACCCTGATCTTCTGTCCAATCCTCTCGATCTCGATGTTAGAAACACCGGCATGGAAGAGCCTTTCCTTTATCATCTTCCTTATATTCACATCCTCAATTAACTGGTCTGCATACTCCTTTTTAGCAAACCACCTCGAATCCCATGTTCTGATGATACCCAGTCTGTTTCCTATTGGATGTGTCTTCTGACCCAAGTAAACCTCCTTTATTTTCCCTCTGACAAAATCAGGGTAATATGAGATGTCCTCTTCTTGATAATATTCGCCCTACCCATTGCCCTGGGCTCAACCCTTTTCATCACAGGTCCCTGTCCAACAAAGGCCTGTGATATAATCATATCCTCAGGACTTGCAACCTTCTTCTGCTCAGCATTTGCCATAGCTGACTTCAAAAGCTTTTCAACAAACAAAGACCCCCTGTAGGGCATGAATCTTAGGGCTATAAGGGCTTCACCAGCCTTCTTCCCCCGTATAAGGTCAATCACCCTCTTTGCCTTCCTTGGTGTTATCCTCGCATATCTTAATGTTGCCTTAGCTTCCATCTTTAACCCTTTGTAGCAGATTTTTCTGAGCCTGCATGGCCCTTAAATGTTCTTGTTGGAGCAAACTCTCCAAGCTTGTGACCCACCATATTCTCCGTTACATAAACAGGTATGAACTTCTTACCATTATGAACTGCAAAGGTAAACCCGATGAATTCAGGAACAATGGTCGATCGTCTTGACCAGGTCTTTATCATCTTCTTTTCACCTGATTCAAGCATTGCCCTGACCTTTTTCATCAGTTTCTCATCCACAAAAGGACCTTTCTTTAAGGACCTTGGCATCTATTCCTCCTTTTTAACTCTTTCGTCTCTTTACAATAAATTTATCAGTCCGTTTGTTTTTTCTCGTCTTAATACCCTCAGGTTTCCCCCAGGGTGAGCAAGCGGGTCTGCCACCTGAGGACTTACCCTCACCACCACCAAGGGGATGATCTATCGGGTTCATGGCAACCCCCCTAACATGAGGCCTCCTCCCGAGCCACCTCGACCTGCCAGCCTTTCCGAAAGATATATTCTCATGATCAGGATTACTCACCTGTCCGATAGTAGCCATACAGGCTGACGGAACCAATCTCACCTCTCCTGATGATAGCTTTATATGGCAGTAATCCTCGGCCTTTGCAATCAACTGTGCTGATACGCCCGCACTCCTTGCCAGTTTTCCTCCTGAACCTGGATAGAGTTCTATATTATGTATAAATGTACCAAGAGGCACCTCGCTTAATGGCAGGGCATTACCTGTTTTTACCTCAACCCCAGGCCCTGATACAACCTCTTCCCCTACCTTCAGCCCCACAGGTGCTATGATATACCTCCTTTCACCATCCTTGTATTTCAAAAGGGCTATCCTGGCAGACCTGTTAGGATCGTATTCGATCGTTTCAACAGTAGCAGGAATACCCTTTTTATCCCTTTTAAAATCTATTATTCTGTAAAGCCTTTTATTACCACCGCCCCTCTGCCACACAGTGACACGACCAAGATTATTCCTTCCCCCATCCTTCTTAAGGGGTATGACTAAGGGTTCATAGGGGCTATCAGCAGTAATATCTTCAAAATCTGATACCGTCTTGAATCTTATACCTGGTGATGTGGGGTTATATTTCTTCACTCCCATTTAAGCTCCTTCAATAAAATCAAGTTTTTCACCCTTTTTAAGGGTTATGATTGCCTTTTTCCTGTCAGGTCTCCTACCAATTGATCTGCCGTATCTCTTTAATTTACCCGTTGTATTTATCGTAGCGACCTTTTGCACTTTTACCTTGAATATCTCCTCTACTGCCTTTTTAATCTCTGCCTTATTGGCATCCCTGTCCACCTCAATAAGGACTTTATTTTCTCTCTCCTTAATAAAGGCCCCCTTTTCGGTAAATAGAGGTCTCTTGATTATAGAATAAATATCCTTCATATATTACACACCTCTGGTATTATGTCGATAGCATCCTTTGCTATGAGAACAGACTCATGCGTTAAAAGTTCATAGGCATTTAGATCTGATACCCTTACCACATCAACCTCGGGTATGTTTCTTGCCGATAGCATGATATTATCATCCTTATCCTTGAGTACTATAAGGATGCTCTTACCACCCAAACCAAGGGTCTCTATCGTCTTCACCATATCCTTTGTCTTCGGTCTGTTCAGTTTTAATGAATCAATTACCATAATCTCTCCGCTTGAAAATTTAGCGGAAAGGGCTTCCTTTAATGCCCTTATCCTCAATGCTCGTGGCCGCTTCCGATAGTAATCCCTTGGCTGAGGACCAAAAACAGTTCCGCCGCCTCTCCATAGGGGTGATCTGATACTACCAGCCCTGGCCCTTCCTGTATGTTTTTGCCTCCATGGTTTCTTTCCTCCGCCGCTTACCATCCCTCTTGTCTTTGTTGCATGAGTGCCCTGTCTCTGATTGCCGAGATAGTTCACTACAGCACCATGAATAAGGTCAATTCTACCGTTAAGTCCAAAGACATCTTCTGGCAAACTTATCTTACCCTTTGAATTATTAGCTATATCCTTTATCTCTAACTCCAGCATTCTCACTCCTTAATGATCTCTATGAATGAGTTAATCCCTCCAGGAACCGCCCCTTTAATAAGAAGGATGTTTTGTTCTGGTCTTACATCCACTATCGTAAGGTTTCTAACTGTAACCCTCTCTGATCCCATGTGGCCCGCCATTCTCATCCCCTTCCAGACCCTGGATGGAAAAGAACTCGCTCCGATTGAACCTGGAGCACGATAGAACATCGAGCCATGGGTTGCGGGGCCACCAGCAAAGTGATGTCTTCTAACAACGCCCTGAAACCCCTTACCCTTAGACACACCAGAAACCTTTACTATATCACCTTTTGTAAAGATAGAAGCCGTAATAAGATCCCCCACCTTAAAGCCATCCATTTTAAATTCCTTTATAATCCTGTAGGGTTTCACTCCTGCCTTCTTGAATACGCCTGCCATTGGTTTATTAATAGTCTTCTCCTTTCTGATTTCAGAGAACCCCACCTGAATGGCTTCATAACCATCCCTTTCTAAAGTCTTAAACTTAATGACACAGCACGGACCTGCCTCAACCACCG
>JBBIPQ010000039.1:0-15905 GCA_037442785.1 Nitrospirota bacterium | reverse complement strand
GAAAATCCGGAAGGTTTGGTAGCTGAGAAACCTCCTGTCTTTTAAGTATCTCGACAATCCTGGCTATGTCTATTCCGAATTCCTCTTTACCGATAATTGCTATCGCTACCTTTCCCATATCATTGAACTCTGAAGATCTCCGTCTCCCTTCTGAGGGTCTCTATCTCCTCACGAAGGGTATTGAGGGATATAGCAATCTCTTCAATATCAGTTGCCGTTGCACTAATCGTCCTTTTTACCTCTTCAATTGAGGTCACTATTTTCTCATTTACCCTCAGTTGTGCTTGAGCTGACTGGTTTATCTGGGAGATCATGGATGATGTGAGTTCTATATTCTTTGTTATCAGGTTCGTTCCGGAGGCATGTTCCTGAGTCCCCCTTTTCACTATCTCTGCAACCTCCTTTATATCACCAATGCTATCAAGCATATGGCTTGAACTCTTTTCCTGTTCTTCTGTTGCCCTTGCGACCTGCTCTATCATCCTCTGGATGTTCTCCATTGAGAGGCTTATCTGTCTTAGTGCCTCTGCCTGTTCCTCTGTTGCCCGTTCTATCATCTTTGCCATCTGCGCAGATTTCTGTGCACTTTCAAGGGTCTGGCCCATTGCCTCGCCTGCCTTCAATATCATCGTCTTTCCATAATCGGCACTCTTAACCCCAGCTGCTATGGCATCAACCGCCTCCCTTATATCCTTCTTGATCGTATCAACTATATTTGCTATCTCCTTTGCAGAGTTTGATGTCCTGTCTGAGAGGGTTCTTATCTCATCAGCAACAACAGAGAAACTCTTCCCGTACTCTCCAGCCTGAACAGCCAGTATCGCTGCATTGAGGCTCAAAAGGTTTGTCTTCTCTGTTATCTCTTTTATGACCTGAAGTATCTTTTCTATCCCCTTTGATCTCTCATCAAGTTTTCTGATGATTGCTGATGTCCTGTTGACCTCATCAACTATCTCTTCGACTGCATCTATGGCATCAGCGATCGCTAATGTGCCCTGATCAGTAAGGAGTTCCCTCACCCTTGATGCCATCTCTGCAGACCTCTTTGAGCTGTCCCCTACCTCTCTTATTGAGGTATTTATCTCATTCACAGAAGAGGTAGTGCCCTCTGCTGCAATGGACAGACTAACAGTACTCTCCGCAATCGCCTTTGAGGTCTGAGATGTCTCAGCTATCATTGCATAGGAATCCTCCACGGCCTTGAAGAGTCTCTCGGTACTCGATGCAATCTCCTCTGCGGTTGCCCTGATCTCAAGGAGGGATGTCACGTTCTCTGCTGCAGCCGCTGAGAGTTTCTCGGTACTTTCTGTTATATTCCTCTGAGACTGGCTTGCCTCCTTAATAGTTTTAACGACCGAATCAATGGACCTCGACTGTCTCGTTGCTGCATCACTGACATTCTTTAAGGTCAAAGTCAGTTGTTCCACTGCTGTTGCAACGTTGCTGGATATGGAATAGAATTTTCTTATTGTGTCCGAAAACCTTCCGATAAGAAATCTCAGACCCTTAGCAATACTTTCCATCTCCTTCTGGTCCATCTCAGGCACCCTTACAGTAAGGTCTCCTGCTGTAACCCTTGATAGGATATCATTTATCATCTCTACAGGTTTTCCAGTGGTCCTCTGGAAAAAGTAGAATATGGCAAAAACCACAAAGATAAAAACTATGACCTGTCCAATGGGTGAGACCGTAAGGAGTTTTCTTATGTTCCTGTTTGCCTTTTCACCACTATAAAGTATCTCGATCTTTCCTATTGTTTCATTCCCTGAAACTACCTGCGCAGAATAAAGGTTTGTATATGGGACATATAAGGGGTTTATAATCTTCCCTTTATCCTCCTGTCTAACTGCCTTTTGCCTCAGAATAACCCCCTTTCTATCGGTTATCTTAATAGAGATTATGTCTTCATCCCTCGCGATGGCATCTATATACTGATCAAGGGATACATAATCATTTGCAAGGATAGCAGATGAAGCCACAGTTACAAGTACATCAGCATTAGACCTTATCTTATCCTTTAATGATTCAAAATGCAAATTCCTCTGCCCACTCACAAACCATATCCAGAGCAATCCCTGACCAATCATGAGTATCAGCAAGACTATAAAGGTAAACCTCGTTGCTATTGAGAACCTTTTCATCTCAAATAAGTCCTATCCTTTCCATCTCGATCTTTATTGATTCATAGTCGCTCTCCCTTGCCTCTGTGAAACCTGTGTAACTCTCATCAATTGACTTAAGGATAGTTACACCCTCAGGATCAGAATCCCTCAATGAGATAAGGGCTGATCTGATAATGGAGACATCTGCCTCGTTCAAGGATGGATTATAGCAGATATTGAATTCAGGGATGTCATCAGAGAATTTCAGAAACCTTATCCCCTTGTCCTTGAACCTGTAAGCCGTTGCCTCCATTACCCCTCCTGCATCGAACTCTCCATTAAGGACAGCCTTAGCAACATCATCGTGGTGACCCACATAATTGTAATACTTCAGATCCTTGAGGTCTATGCCTGCCTGTTTGAGCATCGCCCTTGGTATGATATGGCTTGATGTGGACTTCCTATCGCCAAAGGCAAAGGTTCTGCCCTTCAGGTCCTCTATTGATTTGAGATCAGAATCTGCCCTCGTGATTATGACGGCGTGGTGGTAAGGTTTTCCCTCCCGAAGTGCCTTAACCAGCACTCTCACACCATATTTCTTATTCGCCTCAATGAATGTTGACGGTGTCATATAGCAAAGCTGGGTCAGGTTCTGCCCTATATCCTTTATGGCGCTATCAAAATCAACGGCTATCCTTAAATCAACAGGCCTCCCAAGCTTCCTGCTGATGTATTCTGTAAGGGGGGAGAATTTCTTAAACATGACAGCGGGTGCTTCAAGGGGGACAACACCAAATCTTATTACAGATCCCTTTTCCTCAAAAAAGATAAAGCGTTCTGTTTCAGCCTTTAACAGCTCTGTATCCTTGTATAACTCACGAAGGGTACTGTTGATCTTGAAGGCAAGATTCCTGTTATTTTCTGGAACACCCTTAATTCCATCAATGGTGTTTAGTATATGCCTTGTTCCTATCTTATGCTCTGATAACGCCTTGGATATCTGTTGACTCCTATCAGAGGCTATCTCCATTGCCTGGGATATCTGTTTACTGCTTATTGCCTGTTCCTCTGTGGCCTTTGTAAGATGCAGAGAGACATCCCGTATCTTCTCTGTTGCCTTTATTATAAGGAGTATTCCCTTTGACTGTTCTGATGTAGCCTTAGCGATCTGCTCGGTCATATTCTTTACACGCTCCATAGCCTCTGTGACGAGCCTTGCTGCCCTTGACTGTTCTGTTGTGGATCGCTCTATTGATAAGGCCATCTCGGATGAGATCTTGGAACTCTCGAGGATCTTGCTAAGGGCGTCACCAGCCTCCCGGGCAAGCCTGAATCCCTCATCAACGGAATAGAGACCCTCCTGCATTGCCTCAACTGCGCTCTTCACCTCAGCCTGAACAGTTTGAATGAGGGCAGAGATCTCCTGAGTGGAAAAGGCTGTCCTCTCAGCCAGATCCTTGATCTCGTCCGCCACCACAGAGAATCCCTTACCATGTTCACCTGCCTGGGCAGCAAGTATTGCAGCATTAAGGGCAAGAAGGGTTGTCTGGTCAGTGACCTCATCAATTACTGTGAGAATCTTACCTATCTCATCGGATCTTCCACCAAGTTTTCTGATAAGTTCTGCTGTCTTCTCAACTGAAGACTTTATATGCTTCATCCCTTCAATGGTCTTCTCTATTGAGGCCATACCGATAGTTGCAGCATCAGATTTCACCTTATCAGACAACCTTGCCGATTCCTTGGCACTCATCTCCACCTCCTTAATCGTGGAGGTTATCTCTGATATTGCCGAGAGGGTCTCTTCAGAGGCAGAGGCAAGTTCCTCTGCATTGGTAGCTACCTGTTTGATCGTTGCTGATAGCTGTTCTATTGAGGCAGAGGTAGACTCCACAGCTGAATGTAGCTCATGGATATTCTCATTTATACTCCCGATGCTTGAGGCCATCTCCTCCATTGAGGCAGATGTCTCCTCAATTGAGGCAGCAAGGGTCTCGGTATTGTCAGAGATCTCTGTGGCAGCAGAGTTCAGTTCAGACACTGAAAGGGATATATTGTTTATAGCCTCCGTCTCTATCTCAGCGCCACTTATTACATTCTTCGATTCCCTCTCCACATTCTCCGTAACCTTCATAATCCTGTCAGTAAGACCCTTAATCCTTTGAAGAACACTGCCAAGGGACCTGAAAGATTCCTTAAAGTTCCTAACGAGGGATCCTATCTCGTCATCCCTCTGAATCCTTATATCAAAGGTCAGATCACCTGAAGCAATCCTTGATGCCGCCTTTTCTATCTCTTTAACTGGCATAAGAACCATCTTTCTCAGCAACACCCAGAGAACAGCACTGAAGGCAATAGAAGCAAGGATTGTAGCCACAATAACAAAGGTAATCATCCTCATTGCCTCCTTGCTCTCCTTATCTGTTGAAATGGTGAGTTTTATTGCCCCAAGGATCGGTTTTTCAGTGCCATGACATTTCTGACAGGATGGATGATTCTTCAGGGGCATATAAAAGATATGACGATAGCCTTGCTGTCTCGTTATCCTTTCCGCACCGGATGTAAGTTCCTTTATTGCCTGGATTTCCGTGGGTGGGGAGTCTGGTTTGAAGGCCTCTCTTCCATTATGGTCATAGATCCTCATACCTTCAAGACCTTTCATTCCTTTGACATTCTCAAGGATCCTCATGGTTATATCAGCCTTCCCCTCAAGCATGGTCGTCTCTATATTCTTCAGGACAACCTCTGATATGGCATTATTCGCTGACTCTGTGAGTGTATGGATCGTCTTCTTCTGAATTGATACAGCCATTATTGCAGCAGAGATGTTGCCGATAATGAGAAGGACTATGACTATAGATAGTATCTTGAACTCAAGACTCTTTCTCATAAAGCCTCCATATATTTTACATGATAAAGGTTCCAATGAATCAAAAAGACTCGTTGGAAGCCATTTCCGAAATCTCTTCGGTATTTATAATCGATATAAATCGGTCATTAAAGATGGCCACTTTCTCTATAAATCTTAACTGAGACTCATTGAGGTGTGAGGGACTTTCTGTCAGTCCTGAAACGGGTAATCTTACAACCCCTGATATCTTGTCAACCCTAACACCCAATGGACCTCTGTTACCCTTGAGGATTATTATCTTCTGTCTTTTTGATTCCCCGCTACCTGCCAGTAAGAGCATCCTTTTGAGATCAACAACAGGTATAATCTTGCCCCTTAGTGAGGTTACGCCAAGGAGATATTCAGGGGTCTTTGGGATGTAAGTGATCTGCTGGGGCCTTATGATTTCCTCGAGCTCTGATACCCTGAATGCATATTCTTCATTGGATAGACTGAAGGCAAGGAGTTCCACAATCTCCTCAGCCTTATCGGAATCTCCATCTCCCTCTGTCAGGGATACCCCCTCAAGATCTGTGGCTTCAACAGGTGAGACGCTGCTGATTTTATTCGCATTGGAACTAATGCTTGCAGAACTGCTGTCCTGGCTATCCCTGATGGTTGCGGGAGGAACTTCTGCGACTTCGAACTTTCGCTCTTCCTCAGGGGATTCTTTAAGCTTCTTTCTTATCTTTGCTATATCCATTCAGTCCTATCTCCGTTGCTGCTGCACGAACAATGTCCTGATCTATCATGGTAGCATCCCTCGACAGTCCCTCTAACAATGCCATATTTGCAAGGCTGTTTATGACCCTTGGTATACCCTTCGAGTAGCTGTAGATAGCTGACATCGCCTCATCTGTAAAGAGGGGTTGATCCCTTCCACCTGCCTTTATTCTATATTCTATGTACGCTTTGATCTCGGATTCACTCAAAGGATTCAGACGGTATGATATCCCTATCCTTTGTTTGAGGGCAAGAAGGACAGGCAGTTCAAGCTTTTTTTCCAGGTCTGGCTGCCCCACAAGGATCAAGCTCAGGAGGTTTTTATCATCAAGCTGAAAATTTGTAAGAAGCCTTATCTCTTCATAGGTCTCTCTATAGGGTATAAGGTGTGCCTCATCGATTATAATGACAGGGGTTATCCCTGATTTATGGTCTTCGTAAACCTTTTCATAGATTGCATCGAGCAGGTCTGCCTTCTTATCGGATACGGGACTACAGTTAAACCTTGCTGAGACTACCCTGATGAAGTCATAGGAGGTAAGCCTTGGGTTCAGTATCAAAACGAATCTGCAATTCTCTGTGGAGTCCATCAGGGCCCTCGTTATCGTGGTCTTTCCACATCCAACCTCGCCTGTTAGCACTGCTATCTCCCTTTCCTCAATGGCAAACTGGAGTCTTGCAAGGGCCTCTTCATGGGACCTTGATAGGAAGAGGAATCTTGGATCAGGGGTCTTACTGAACGGCTTTACCTTGAATCCATAATACTTCTCAAACATGGGCCACACCCCTCTGCCTGAGTATATGCTCCTCAATTAGTGATTCTATGTCTATAACAAGGATGACCTCATGTTTACCTATCTCTGCAGCTCCTGCAAAGCCTTTTAACTTCTTGAAGTATTCCCCCAGTGATTTTATGACTATCTCCTGCTGTCCTATTACCTCATCCACAAGAAACCCCATCCTCCTTGACCCGAAGCCTGCAACGATCGCAAAGGATCTGTCTGAACCGTCCCTTCCAATATCAAAGATCCTGTCCAGCCCTTCAACTGGTAACATCTCACCTCTGAGGTTAAAGACCTTTTTGCCCTCGATCGTCTGAAGATCTTTATGCTCTATTACAAGTGTCTCTGAGATCGAGGTAAGGGGAATCGAGAACCTCTCTCTCCCAACCCTCACCACTAAGGCCTTGAGTATTGCCAGGGTTATCGGGGTTGTCAGGATGAAGGTAGTTCCCTTTCCCTTCTCTGTTTCAACATCCACAAAGCCACCAAGGGTTGTTATCCTTTCCTTGACAACATCCATTCCAACCCCCCTTCCCGAGACCTCGCTGACACTCGACTTTGTGCTGAAACCTGGCAAAAAGATAAAATCAAGGATCTCTTTATCGGTGAGATCTCCTGCATCACGAGAAATGAGTCCCTTCTCGATGGCCTTTTTCTTCACCTTCTCCACATCTATACCTGAACCATCATCTCTTACCTCTATGACCACGTGGTTACCCCTCTGGAAGGCCTTGAGTATCATGGTCCCTGTCTCACCCTTGCCTGCCTTTTTCCTTTCATCGGGTAACTCAATGCCATGGTCTATGGCATTTCTCACTATATGCATGAGGGGGTCAACGATCTCCTCAGCAAGGTGTTTGTCAATCTCTGTGTCCTCCCCATATAGAACAAGCTCTATCTGCTTACCCATCTCTTTAGAGTATCTTCTTATTACCTGACCAAGTCTCGAAAATATCTGGCCTATGGGAATCATCCTTATCTCGAGCACCTGACCCTGGAGTTCTGCCAGCCTTCTGCCAAAGGTCTGGGATATCTTGAATACATCTATAACAAGGGGGGTATTCCCCATCACCTCTGACATCTCCTTAGCAATCCTGTTTATGGCGGCCTTAGCAAGGTTGAGTTCACTTATGGTATTTAGTATCCTGTCAAGTTTCTCTATGTCTACCCTTACATATGTGCTTGTGCTCTTCAGGGATGTAACTCCCTCTGGCTTTTGCTGGATAGTCTGCTGTTCTTTCTTTTTCCCGATCAACTCATCTATTGGTAGGTTGATAACCTTTGCCAGTTCCTCCCTGTCCTTCTGGGTGGCAAAAAGGAGATTAAAACCGATCGAATCAGGCGGTACACCCGTTGATGTTGGGAGGGTTGATATGAGTTCACCATTGCCCTTTATTAAGCCTGTTAGTTCATTGAGAGATTTGTCAAAATCAACGAGTTTAAGGACCGCCTTGGCAAGGTAGATGCCTTTCCCTTCCTTTATATTTGCCTTGAGACGGTGTTCCTCATATTCAGAAAGCACCTTAAGGATCGATTCATCAATCTTGCTCAGGAGTTCCTCTCCTCTACCTCCTGAACCTTCCATGGCAGACTGTCTGAATCGTTCAATATCCTTAATCAGACCCTCAATATTCAGATCCTCTTTGCCTTCACTACTTATCTTCTTTATCGCATCCTTCAGGATATCCATATTCCTGAATAGAAACCGAACTGTCCCTTCGTTCATATCTATCTTCCCTAACCTGAGATCATCAAGTATGGATTCGAAGGAATGACTGAATTCTGAAAGACCTTTATAACCGAAAAGTCCTGAAAGGCCCTTCATAGTATGGATGGAGCGAAAAAGGGCATTTACAGTGTCAGGATTAAGACTGCTACCAAATGTATCCTGGATCTCGACTAAAAGCCTCTCCGCTTCCTCTATAAGTTCTTCTGCCTCTGCGATAAAATCCTTTTTTGAAGACTTCATTGACCCAGTATCTTGGTAATTACTTCCTGAAGATCCTCAGGCTTGAATGGTTTTGTTATGTAGGCTGATGCACCAAGGGCAAGACCCCTCTCTCTATCTTCTGCTGATCTCTCGGTAGTAACTATGACAAGGGGGATATGTTTGTACCTCGAGTCGCTTTTTACAAAGTTTATCAATTCGAGACCATTTATATCAGGCATGTTTATGTCGGTAATGATGAGGTCAAATCTTTCCTGGGGTAGCATCTTTAACGCCTCGAATCCTGAAGATGCCTCATGAGTAAAGAAATCCTCCCCCATATCCTCTATAACTGCCCTTATAAGGGACCTGGTGGTCGCAGAATCTTCAACGATCAGAATCGACTTCACCTAACCTCCTGTTCAGGCTCGATTATTTTATCAAATGGATGCAAAAAAATCATCCTCTCTCCCGATTCTGCAGATCCTGAAGCCTTCTCTGAAGGAGAGATTTCTCAAGGGCCAGACCGGCCTGACTTATAAATATCTCAAGGCCCTCTGTCTCTCCTATTGGCTCCCCTGATGCTGCGTTATCACAGTAAAGAAGAGCCACAACCCTTCCCTCTGCGATGATTGGGAATAAGGCGACCTCTTGTGGCCAGGTTCCACCTATCTCCTTAATTAGTGTTTCTGTGACACCATCCTTATCAAGCCTACCCCTGTAAGAATGAGCAGAATCTATGATCTCTGAAAGAAATGGACTCTTTGTATAGATGACAACGGTCTCCCTTATCTTCTCGTCAGCCTTTTCAATATCAAGGCCGAACTGCCCAAGACCTGCCATCTCTTCATCACCAACCATAAACAGGACACCCCTCTGGAATATGTCACTGGCAAATCTGAGGATGAGCAATGTGATCTCTGATGTAGAGTTTGGAAATCTCAGTTCCTGTGTCAGGGCCTTAAGGGCAGATATGTCCTTTCTCTCAGTCACGGATGATCCTGACCAATCTTCTCCCCATTCCTCCTCTATTTCTTCTGAGGGGGGTTCTTCTACCACCTCACCATGCCTTTCTTCATCATAGACCCTGGCTCCTTCCATGAGGAGATACTCAGGACTCAATCCCTTAGAGACCTCCCAGCCCTTGTCCGCTATCTCAATGATGTCCTGCAGATCAAGGCTATCAAGCTCAAATCTGAAGGTGCCCTGATTCATGAGCAATAGCTGGTATATCACCCTCTCTATCCTTTTTCGGGTTACCCGGTCAAGCATTTCCTTTGTGACAGAGCCGAGTTCAAGGAGTATCTCTGCTATTGGTTTATCTGGGAGGGTTTTCTTGACCTCAAGGGCCAGATTAAGGATATTTTCCTTTATCAGGTTGTTTTTCAGAAGGTCATGGCCGAGATTACCCTCAATCATGTCTGTATCAGCCCTGACAATAAGGCCATTCTTAAAGACAACAAAGGCCTTGCCCCTTTCTCCTTCCATTATGAGAGTGCCTGTCTTCCTGCCAATGCTAAGGATCTGGAAGATATCAGAGAGTGCAAGGTCCTCAAGCCGTCCTATAAGGCTCATCCTGGTAAATTATAACATACAGGACTTTTAAAAATTATTTGGGAGGCTATATCAGAGCCTTATCTCGGCAAAGGGTAGTACCGTCTCCCATATACTCCCTCCACCGTGTCGATAACGATCCTTAAGAGGGTCCCCTGTATCTATAAATCCATGATCAGAGACGAGATAAAAGAAACCCATCTCTTTTAGGATAGGGACAATGCCTGTTGTGAATTCCTTTTTGATAATCTCATAAAGTGGATAAAGATCAAGGGTAGAGCCATGAATCCTTGCATCTATAAAATTAAAATGAAGGACCTTGAGTCCCTGTCCATCCTTCAGGAACCTCCTGAGATTTCTCTTTCCTATCTCCTTTTCTGCCACCTTAAGGATGGTATAATCCTTGCCGTCTATGGTGCCGGTATCTGTATCTATACCAAGGCAATTCCTGAAGTTATAGGTTGTCGATGGGGTGTCAATCCTGAATACATGGTCATTAAGCCTCCAGCCTTCATTAATCATAACCTCCTTGAAGATGAGCCATAGGTCGTATCTCAATCCATCTATTACGACCAACACAGGAGATCCTGGAAATGGTCCTTTTAGTCTTTCCTTAATATAACTAATGTCTCTGATGCCATCGTATCTGTCAGGTCTTTTTTCATAATCCTGGGAAAGGGATGAGAATGACTCCCAAAGAATCTGCAATAAATCGTGATCAATGATCCTGTCATTTATATTCTCATAAAAGAGCCATCCCAGAATGTTTGAAAGAGGGGCTAATATGTTTGTGAATATCTCTACACCTTTTGCTACATCATATCTCCTGATGAGATGTATAGCCTTTAAGATATGTTCCATAGGCTTATCAATATCAGAAATAGCCCCTTTCTCCTCCTTTAAACTCCAGAACCTCTCAAAAAGCTCGTTTCTGAGCCTCTTCTTCATATAATCATTCTTTTCTCTTCTTAGAAACTCTATCAGACGGGATGTGTCAAACTCTTTAAGATTGATGGTATCAAAAACCTTAAGAAGATCTTCATCCCTTAGCGGGACTGTGTTAAGCAGACTCATCTGTGCCTTTTTTCCTTCAATACCATAGATAGAAAGCTCCTCTGTAATGATTTCTTCTCCACCTTCCCTGTTCCTTATATGAATAATGGATTCAGTATCATCTCCAATCCAGTTGAGGATGATTTGCCTTAATTCATCATATCGAAATCTTCTGCCTTTAATCGTCTCGACCAGGTCCTCAAGGATTACCTCTTTGATCCGCCATCTGCCCTTAAAGGCATTTTCTATCTCCTGAAGGACCTCATCATCAAGGAGAAACTTAATCTGGCTTATGCCTGCCTTTTCAGGATTTATGCTTATGACCTGAAGGAGCCGCTCCGATATATCCTTCTTTCCAGAAAGGCTAAGGCCGGTTATTGTAGAGTCGATCTTCTCCCTGTTATCGGGTGACTGAATCGTCCTGAGGAAATTCCGTACCCCAACCTCACAGAGTCCCTCAATATCTGTATCAAAATCGGGTGGGGTCATACCGATCTGGAATCCACAAGAGCAGACTGGTTTCAGAAAGAGCTCCTGATTAAGGTCTGCCCTGCATCTCTCAGGCAGCCCTTCTATCATCCTCTTAATCTCCCACCACTCCTTTTCAAAGGTTATTGATGAGACAATATAGGCGATCCTTTTTAATATTCTGGCAACAGGAAAATCCTCAAGAGCTATCTTTAAACCAAAGATAGGTGCCTCGTAAAACCTGTCATGGTGGTCTTTGTAAAGAGTGCAATAGGAGTCATAAAATTCTGTCCATCTCTTTTTTACATCTTCGAGATCTGAAAGACCCTTCAAGGATTCCTCCATCTCCTTTATCAGGGATTCCCTAACCTCATTTAATTCAGGGTCTATCTTCAGGGACGGATGGGTGAGGTA
This sequence comes from Nitrospirota bacterium, assembly GCA_037442785.1. Classification (GTDB taxonomy): domain Bacteria; phylum Nitrospirota; class Thermodesulfovibrionia; order Thermodesulfovibrionales; family UBA9159; genus JBBIPQ01. Next base: position 3,992 of record JBBIPQ010000039.1, on the reverse strand, counting down.
GAGGTAGTATTTATTAATCAACTGGAATTCCTCATTAAAAAATCTGAAAAGCCTCTCAATATAAGAGACTTGCCCCTCCAGGTTTTCATTTTCCTTTAAGAATGATAGAAACCTTTCGATCCCCTCCTGGGGTGACATGTTAAGTCCTATGGAATGAACAAATAGGGAAAGCCTGTTTAAAAGAGGCATATCCAGATTTATAAACCTGAAGATGGTATACTCTTTGTACCTATTTATCATGGATTGAAGCTCCTCCAGGAGCCTTCTGTATCGCCTGATAAACCCTGCTGCCTCCTTCCACATAGACTTTATTGTAGTGGCACCAGGTGCTGTTTCAGTATCCCCCCATATGAACCTTCCCCTTGGGATAATCCTAATGAGTTCAGGCTCAATAGCCTTGCCTATCTTTATGCTGATAATCTCACCAGATGATAGCTGGCTGATGTCCCTGAAATCCCTTTCACCCTGTCTTCCATATGGGACTATGTAGCCCGAGACAATTAGGGATGATAGAAGAATATTTATCTGATCATCCCCCATGCCCCATTTAGACTTCCTGAGGCTCTGTCTTATGTTATAAAGGTCATGACTGGCTTCCTTTTCATGGGTTATGAGATCAAGGATGTAAGATATAACCTCATTGTCAGGAGAGATATGGAGTGTATAAGCACTACCCCTCTTTGCTACGATTCCAAGGGGTTCGAGCAATCCCTTTATGTAAGGGATAAGCCCTTTCTTTTCTGCCTCCTCAATGGTTAGTCTACCCTGTTTTATGAAGTAATTGAAGAGGTTTGCCACATGATGGACTGAGTACATATCAATCCTTGGCATTATCTTCTGATGATAAGGATAGAGTTGCCTTAAGGGCAAATCAAAGAGATGACCCAAAAGCCTCTCCATCGGAAGATAACCGAGGTCCTTTATATTTAGGGTCTCCTTCCCCTCCGCTGTCATAATCTTACCGTCAAAATAGACCCTTGTAATAATATCCCTTAGCAACGGCTCCAGGGTCTTCAGGTCTTCTCTAAGAGATGGAAAATCATTTAAAAGCATTGTTTTTGCAACATATTCCTCCACAAATACCATCTCCTCTTCTGTGAATTCCCTTGGCTGCCAGAGGAGTATCAGGGACAGAAGGGAAGAATCTGTAAAAAGGTTAGTGGAGAGAGAAAATGGATGGAAAGGGGAAAGGATTATGAAATAGCCATCCACCCTTTTCCTTATACCATCTGAAAACCTCTCTAAGTCATCCCTGTCCAGACCTGATGAGATCAAGACCACGCATTCCCTCGCACTGTTCTGCCAGATGAATCGGTACCTTCTCCCTTCCTTTATGTCTCTGAGGGGAAGATAGGGAAGGGATATGAGGTTAGCTATCTCTAAAAAGAGATAACCCCTGTCAGAGAACTTTTCACGAATAGCCTTTATCCTTGCCTTGATTCTTATGCCCTCATCCTGGGAAATATCTATGAAGTAGCTTTCCCCTTCCTTTGTTATGTACATCTGGTGCGCAACGAGCGGCTCGAGGATGCCGTTCTTTATAAAGTCATAGTTTATGCTGTCCGTGACAGTGCTTATCTTCTTTAGAAGCATCTCTGCAATATCCTTTGCTGTCTTTCTTTTCTCAAGGGGAGATAGCTCTGTAAGGATCAATAATTTTATAACAGACTCTGCAATAGCTCTCTGGGAGGGATTATTAAATATTGAAGAAAGATTGTTTCTGTAATAGTCATAGACAACCCGGGCAAAGGAAGACAGCTCTGGTATCTCTCTCAGCCTGTCTTCGAAATAGTCAAAGATTGCCTCTGGCGTTATGAGCAAATCTGGGGGGTCCTCTTTTCTTTTCAGAACCTCTGACTGGACAAATTGAATTACTCCTCTGTGCTGGGAAAATATCCTTGTAAGCCCTGATAGAAACCTGGTTGTGAAGGGATGGAGGGGAAAGGTCTTTTTGAATCTATCAAATCTCAGTTCAAGAAATGGGTAAAATCTCCTTAGCTCCTCAAAAATCTCTCTGATAACCTCTGAAGAACCTTCTTTCTTCTTAATCAGTCTCTGGTCAATAATATCCTCTATATGGGAGGATGTTAGGTTTATCCTGAGGGGGTATCTATCCTTTATCCTGTTAAATATACTTGAAGATATATGTCCTGTCTCTTCTATCCATTCCTGAAGGGATGCAATGACCCACAAGGGATGTCTCATTGAAAATTCACCAAGGAATTGCAGAAACCTTACATCCTCATAAAACTGGGCTGGTGTCACCTTTGACCTGAGAAACTCAGAGAGTTCATCTATTATTATGACTGAGGGGTTTTTGAAGAGTTCTCTGTAAAGGGTCTCCCTGTCAGAAACCCTACCACTATAATCAAGGCATTGAAGCAAAATCCCTTCAAGGCTTAATGAAGAAGGGTAGCGCACAAGGGATATCTTAATGATCTGGAATGTTGTTGCCCTGATCCTCTCATAATCCTTCAGGATCGGATGCCCCTTATCCCTTAGAAGGAGGTAAAGAAAGGAAAGGAAATGGGATTTGCCGCTTCCAAAATTTCCCTTAATAAAGGCGCCGCAACCCTTCTGTGAATCGATTCTTTCAAGGATACTACGGATTCCTCTTTCAACCTCATGGGTAAGGACAAATGTGTCTGCGATGCTATTAGGATCCCTGTCAGCGTCATCAAGTTCTATTACGAGCCTGATGTCAGGTACCTCAATCAGGTCACCAAGTCTCACATTAGATTCTAACATATACCTGCCTCTATTTTTTAAGCCTCCTCAACAATCCATAAACCTGACGTGCCTCAGGGTGCCTTCCTAAGACATCCCTTATTAATGCCTCTGCTCCCTTAATATCTTTTTTCTTCTCAAGGATCTTTGATATAGTGTTATAGAGGACATGGTCATCAGGGCCTTCAATGAAGGCATCCCTTAGATAAAAAAAGGCCTTATCCATATCCCCCATCTTGTAATACAGAAATCCTAGTAGCTTTCGTATATTAGGGCTATCCTTTATCCTCAGACAGTCAGAATATACCTCAGATGCCCTCCTGAGATCTCCTGATCTTTTGTAAAGCTCTGCAAGAAATAACCTTATGGGTATGTTGTTTGCAAGGTCTGGAAGGATAATAATATTCTCTATCTCCTTTATTGCCCTTTCAGGTGGTGCATCCCTGAATCTTTCCCTGTAATAATTTACACCTACCCCCTGAGAACCCTCCTTAATCCCTTCAAGACATTTCCTTAATTCTATGCTCTGGGGCATAAAGGAGAGACCTGATTCCAGCAACTCTACACCCTTCTGCCTCTCGCCAATCCTTGCCAGCGATTCCGCAAGATAGGTATATAACCTCTCATCGTTAATCGGGAAGGCCTTAAGTCTCTCGGCCACTTGAAACAGTCCCTCCTTATCCCTCTCCTTTGAGAGAATCTCTATGTAGGTCCTCAAGAAGAAAGGGTTTGTTCTTAGTGTGGAAAGCCTTGCCTCTGCCTTCTGTCTTGCCTCTTTTGTCCTTTTTGATCTGAGCAGCAGATATATCTCTGATGTCTGAAGAAATTCGTTTGACGGATAATAGGAGAGGGCATCCTGAAGGATGTTATAGGCTGATATATAATCTCTTTTCCGCTGTAGCTTTAGTATTCTCTCTATGTATTCCCCTAATGTCATCAATTAGTTTCACCATTCACCCCTTTCCCGAATGTGCTGAGTCTTAGAAAAGGGTAGAGGGTAGACATGGCAGTGCTTTCTGTATCTATCCCTGATTCTTGAAGGGCAGCAATAGGATTCAATCCTCCTGCTATTACCATACCAACCCTGTCAATCCCTGGCTGGACACCAAGCACAGGTTTATTTGGTTCTCCTATAACAAGGATACCCCTGATGCCCTTGCTATATAGTTCTTCAGCCACAGCCTTAGCCTTATCAAGACAGACCACCGGGATCTCCCTGAAGCTGACAAGTATCCTGCCCTCGCCCTTTTTCACAGCACCCAGGA
>JBBIPQ010000038.1:0-15910 GCA_037442785.1 Nitrospirota bacterium | reverse complement strand
TTTATTGAAGGATCAAATGAGACCGCTTCTCTCGTTGCCCTTCCAAAGGCCTTGAAAACAGCCTCGAATATATGATGTAGATCCCTTCCGTACTCGACAATGATATGGAGGTTTATCATTGCATGGTTTGTGAATGCCCTGAAAAAGTCCTCAAAGAGGGAGACCTCAAGCCCTCTCAGGGAGCCCCGGGGTGGACGTACCTTATACACGAGATAGGGCCTGCCACTCAGGTCAATTACTACCCTTGCAAGACTCTCATCCATAGGGATCATGGCGCTTCCATATCTCTTTATCCCCTCCTTCTTGCCAAGGGCATCCCTGAATGCCTCACCAAGGGCTATGCCAAGGTCCTCCATAAGGTGGTGGTAATCTATCTCTGTATCTCCAGTTGCCTTTATATCAAGGTCTATGAGACCATGGAATGAGAACAGGCTGAGCATGTGATCAAGAAACGGTATCGTTGTAATGATATTGTATTTACCCTTTCCATCCAGATTCATTTCGATTAATATCTCGGTCTCCTTCGTCTTTCTATCGACCCTTGCCTTTCTCATGCTACCTCCTTTGGCTTTGGATTGTGCATTGGAATGCTAACTGTTATAATTATACATAACTCATGAGGCTTTTTAATATAGTAGATAAGGTTGGAGAGACAGGGGAGTACATCCTCGGTCTTGAAGATACAGGAAGTCATGCCTATTATCTCATCTATGGCAGGATGCTTCCCTATGAGAAGGGCAGGAGGCTGAAGCCAGGCAATGGTCATGAGGAACTGTTTATGGCAATTAAAGGAGAATTTTCTGTAATAGGGGATTTCTCGGGAATTGTCAAAGAGGGTGAGGCGATTCACCTGAAAGAAGAGGAGACCTGTTATATCGAGAATCTCAGCAATTCTGTAGGCATCTATGTCATAGCGGGTGGCCATTCCAGAGAGCATCATTAATGAAGGAAGAGACTACAGATTTCCTTGTCATCGGAAGCGGTGTTGCTGGTTTAAGAGCAGCCATTGAACTGGCATCCTACGGAAAGGTCCTGATTGTTACAAAGGAAGTCCCTTCAGAAAGCAGTACAGAATATGCCCAGGGTGGGATTGCTGTTGCCCTGAGTGACGAGGACGAGGTGGGCATACATTATGAGGACACCATCAGGGCTGGAGATGGTCTTTGCAGGGAAGATGCCGTAAAGGTACTGGTTGAGGAAGGACCGAAAAGGATACTGGAGCTAATATCCTGGGGTGCTGAATTTGACAGGGAAGGGACGAGGCTTTCCTTCACGATGGAGGCAGCTCACACAAAAAAAAGGATACTGCATGCCCATGGGGATTCAACAGGTCGGGAACTGGAAAGGGTACTCCTCAATAAGGTAAGGTCCTGTGATTCTGTTAGCAAATATCCCTTTGCCTTTACAGTGGATCTCATAATTGACGATGGTGAATGCCTCGGGGCCTTTGTCCTTAGAGAGGGAAAGAGGGTTGCGATCCTTTCACGGGCAGTGATATTGGCTACAGGGGGGGCGGGTCAACTGTATGAGAGGACAACGAACCCTTTGGTAACAACAGGAGATGGGATGGCTATTGCATTTCGGGCTGGTGCTGACCTGGAGGACATGGAATTTGTCCAGTTTCATCCAACAAGCCTTTATATCCCTAAAATGCCTAACTTTCTCCTCAGTGAGGCCATGAGGGGAGAGGGGGCTATCCTGAAAAATATCAATGGAGAGGCCTTCATGAGGAACTACCATCCGAAGGCGGAACTCGCTCCAAGGGATATAGTATCCAGGGCAATAATCTCAGAGATGGTCAGGACAAAGAGTAATTTTGTATACCTTGACCTTACCCACCTCGATAAGGGATTCATAAAGAAGAGGTTTCCCCGTATTTACAGCACCTGTCTTGCCTGTGGTATTGATATAACAACTGCTATGATACCGGTCTCCCCAGCAGCCCATTATATAATGGGTGGTGTCAAGACAGACGTCCATGGAAGGACAAACATCAGTAGGCTCTATGCTGCCGGAGAGGTTGCCTGTACAGGGGTGCACGGGGCTAACAGGCTTGCAAGCAATAGCCTTCTTGAAGGCCTTGTATATGGTGCAAGGGCAGGTAGGATGGCAGCAGAGGAATGCAATATAAAGGTAAGAAAGGTAAAATCCCTGATCTCAACTTCTCAAAACCTTAATACCTCAGCGATGCCCTCAAATCCTATTGATATAAAGGAGATAAAGACATCCTTACGAAGGCTCATGTGGGAGAGGGTTGGCATTATAAGATGCGCTGAATCCCTTGGTATTGCAAGGGATAAACTCAATGAATGGCAATATGTCCTTGACATGGATTTTGGCAGCCGGGATGGTCTTGAATTAAAAAATATGCTCACTGTTGCCAGATTGATCACAGAGGCAGCAATCGAGAGGAAGGGCAGTGTTGGTGCCCATTACAGGTCTGATTATCCACAAAGGGGTGAGGACTGGAGAAGGCATATATTGATAAGAAAAAGGGATAAAGGACTGGAGTTACTCAGGGAGGATTAGGGTGAGCAGAAGGGCAAAGGTTATATGCACCATTGGACCATCCTCTGATTCGAGGGAGAAAATATTTTCCCTCATAAGGAATGGGATGGATGTGGCAAGGCTTAATTTTTCCCATGGCGATTATGAAGGTCATGCAAGGGCGATTGAGATCATAAGGGAGGGTTCTGAAAGGTATAAGAGGCCTGTGGCGATCCTCCAGGACCTCATGGGGGTGAAAATAAGGGTCGGGCCTGTAAGGGATGGCAGTATAACACTCAAAAAGGGTAAAGAGATATTCCTTATTCCCGGATCAGAGGAGAGCGATGCAGACAGGCTTTATATATCTTACCCAGGGTTGATTAGGGATGCGAAGAGGGGCGAAAGGGTTCTACTTGATGATGGCCTTATCCAGCTTGAGATTACAAGGGTTGAGAAGGATAGATTAAGGGCAAAGGTGATTGAAGGAGGGATCCTTGGCAACAGGAAGGGGGTGAATCTCCCGTTCAGACTTTCCATGCCTGCCCTAACAACAAAGGATATGAGGGATCTTGAATTTGGTCTCGAAAAAGGGGTTGATTATATCGCCCTATCCTTTGTTAAGAAGGCATCGGATATAAGGATACTCAGGAAATGGCTCGATGACAGAGAGAAGTATGTTCCGATTATAGCGAAGATAGAGAGGCCAGAGGCCCTTGAAGAGATTGAGGAGATTATTAACGAGGCTGATGGTATCATGATCGCAAGGGGGGATCTTGGTGTAGAGGTTTCGCCAGAGGAGGTACCATTAATACAGAAGAGACTTATCGAGCTTGCAAACAGGAAAGGAAAGATCGTTATAACAGCAACACAGATGCTTGATTCAATGAGGGAACACCTCAGACCAACCAGGGCAGAGGTGACGGATGTGGCAAATGCAATAATTGACGGCTCTGATGCCCTTATGCTTTCAGGTGAGACCGCCTCTGGTAAATATCCTGTTGAATCCCTCAGGATGATGAACAGGATAATCAGTTATACAGAAAGGAATTATTCCCCCAACCCTTCTTCATTCAGGAAGGATAGGGAAGGATCTGATTTTCCAGAGGCAGTGGCAGATGCTGCCTGTCGTGCTGCTGAGGACATAAAGGCAAGGTGCATAGTTGCCTTTACCCATTCTGGATTTACTGCAAGGCTGGTTTCAAAGTTTAGACCTACAGTTCCTATCATAGCCTTCACACCCTTTGAGAGGGTCAGGAGGATTGTGTCACTCTACTGGGGGGTAAGGCCTGAGATCATGAGACCCCTTTCAGGCACGGATGAGATGATAAGGGAGGTTGAAAGCTCCCTGCTAAAGAGGAATCTCGCAAAGAGAGGCGACAGGATTGTTATAACAGCGAGCATCCCTGTACTTGGTGTAGGAAGGACGAATATGGTAAAGCTTCACAGGATTGGTGAGGGGCATCCCAGAAAGTCGAAGACTTTCTAAGGACCCCATGAAGGTTTTTCATAAATTTTTCACAATTAATGGGTATGATCTTTTTAGAAAAACAATAGGGGGTGTTTGATATGAGATTAAAGGCATTATTGATCTTATCGGTTTTTATCCTGATTCCAGCAATGGCAAATTCTTCCGTGACAGGTGAAATAAGATTGAGCCTTGTTGAAGGGGATGTCCAGGTCAGACCAGAGGGGACTGAGGAGTGGTTTCCTGCTTCAATCAATACACCTGTACTTGAGGGAGACAGGATATGGGTGCCTGATAGGGGAAGGCTGGAGATTCAGATGAGGGACGGCTCTGTTGTCAGGCTTAACGAAAACACATCCTTTGATGTCTTGAGGATGGAGGATGAGTCCCTTCAGTATTATCTCAATTCAGGCAGTGTCTATGTTAATTTTTCAGGCAAGAAGAGGTATCTGCAGATCGATACGCCAGGGGCATCAATAAGGGTCTATGAGAGGTCTAAGTTCAGGATTGATGTCTATGAGGATGGAAGGATTGATGTTTCAACCTATAGCGGCAATCTCTATGTTGAGACTGAAAGGGGGAGGTCTTCTGTCAGGGCTGGCAACATGCTCACGATCAGGGATCAGGAGTATGCGGAACTCTCTCCCCTTAGGCCTTCTGATGAGTGGGAGAGATGGAATAAGGAGAGGGATAGGAGATTTGCACAGAGAGGGAATAGTTACCGTTATCTTCCTGATGAGCTGAGACCTTACTCTTATGACCTTGATGAAAATGGCAGGTGGGTCTATGTTAGGGAATATGGCTATGTCTGGACACCAACCGTGATGGTCTCTGTTGGATGGGCCCCTTACAGGCATGGAAGGTGGGTCTGGATAGGTGGCGACTATGTCTGGATATCCTATGAACCCTGGGGCTGGGTGCCTTATCACTATGGCAGATGGGCCTTTGTGGCATCCATCGGCTGGTGCTGGGTTCCTCCAGCAAGGGGTGCTGTATACTGGGGACCAGGATTTGTTGGGTGGGTTTATACCCCTACCTATGTAGCATGGGTACCTTTGGCTCCTGGAGAGATATATTATGGATACGGTTATTATGGTCCTCACAGCGTGAATATAATAAACATCGATATCCATAAGGTGGTTGTCAAGGAATACAGGCACGCCCATATCAAGGATGCAATTACGATTGTCCACAGGGATACCTTCCTAAAAGGACGGCCTGTTGAGGTTAAGGTCCATGAAAATCCCTTTCTTGCCCATAAGATACATGTTGGCAGACCTCCCCTTGAACCTGTCAGGGAGACAAGGAGTCCAATCATAAAGGATATTATCAGGGGCAAGGAGCCACCTCAAAGGATAAGGGAACTTGATCTAAAAAGGCTCAAGGAGCACAGGCCGATAGTGAAGGAGAAAGACATCTCTGTTATGAGACCAGGTGAGAGGCTCAGGGATTTCCCTATCGAGAAACTCAGAAAACCCCTGGGACCTGAAGAAAGGCTCAAGGAAAAACCTTTCAGACCCTTTGAAGACAAGGATCGAGGCCCTTCACTTAGGCCCAGAAGGTCCCTTGAGGAGAAGGGGTTAAGAGAGAGGGAGATGAAAAAACCTGAGATCCAGGGGCCTGGGAAGATAAGGAAAGGCCTTGAAGATAAAGGTAAAGGGCCAGGCGGGATTAAGGATAAGGGAGAGTTGAGGGATCAGGGTATCGATGGACCAAAAAGTCTCAGGGAAAGGTTTGAGGGTAAAGGAGGTAAAGGGGTCGGAGGTCCTGATAAACTAAAGGATAAGCCTGAGAGGAACATGGATCTCAGGGGAAAGGGAATGAGGCCAGATCCTGGTTCTGATGATAAAGAAAGCGAGCTTATTAAGAGACTTAAAGAGAAGAGGAGAGACTGAGGATACACTCTTCTGGTTCCTTGTCATATCTGATGTTCTTGAAGACCGGTGCGCGTAGTTTCAGGTCCTTTGTTATCTCCTGATAGCCGACCCTTACAACAATCACGGGCCTGCACCATTGAACATCACCTTTCAAGCCTCTGGGAGGACTATCAAAGGGAGATCCTTTGATCCTCAAAGGAACGAGCATCTTATAGAGGATCGCTGCTGTATCCTCATCAAAACCAGTTCCCACCTTTCCGATATGGATTAATCTGCCCTCATCATAAAGGCCAAGGATAAGGGATGAAAAGGGCCTTCCCCTTGTCCCTTTAATAAAACCGGTGACCACTGCATCAATATCGCTGGACTTTTTTATCTTTAGCCACTTCCTTGACCTTACTCCAGGGGTATAGGGGCTATCCTTTTCCTTTGCCATTATACCTTCAAAGCCTGCCCTGACTGCCTCTCTAAAGAGCCTTTTACCCTCTGTAAATGTCTCTGATATCAGGGCATTGTCTAAAACTGTAAAAACCCCTTCCAGTAACCGTCTCCTTTCACTGAGGGTTCTGTTCATCAGTGAGGTTCCTTTTAGATAGAGGATGTCAAAGGCGATGTATGTGGCTGGTATCAGTCCTGACAGGAAATCGATACGATCCCTGTCATCTATGTGTTCCCTTTGCTGGAGCCTTTCAAAGACAGGCCTTCCATTCTCAAGGACGACTATCTCTCCATCAAGGACAGCAGAATCAGCCTTCAGACCTTCTGCCATCTTCCCTAATTCAGGATAACGATAGGTTATATCAACGAGCCTTCTATTCTGGAGCCTCACCTTCCTTCTGTCTATAAAGGCTATGCACCTCGTCCCATCCCATTTGAGTTCAAAGAGATGCCTTTCCGAATCAAAGGGAGGTGAGGCCATAGCCAGCATTGGTTTTATGAACATGAGGTTCAATTATTCGATAGCCACAAAGGTCTCTGTCCTTGTTATTCCCTTGATCTTTCTTATCCTCTTCAGGATCTTTTCAAAGATCTCATCGGTATCCTTACCCTCAATCAGGGCTGCTATATCATAGTGACCGGTAATCACATCTGCTGATGTAACTCCCTTAATGCCCCTCATGGTGTCCCTTACAAAGACATCCTTTCCTGGTAATACATTTGCAAGTAGATAGACCCTTGCCATAATATCCTCCTTTCCTGTGCCTCAAACCCCGAGGCTTATTGATTTGTACTTATCCCTGATAAACTCTATCTCCTCCTCCTTTGTCTTAAGTCTTCCCATTAATTTTTCCTCAAGGACCGCCCTAAGGATCTCTGAAAATACAGGGCCAGGTTTTATGCCGATCCTTATCAGGTCACTACCCTTTGTTAAGGGTCTGACCTGCCTGAGATTGAGCAGGTAATGGGATATCTCCTTCTTCTTTTCATCATCAGGTGTGATAGCCATGGCAAACAATAAGGTCTCGATGCTCAGGTTGCATAGATGATTATATACCTTTACCGGGTCCTTTAATGGTAAGGACCTTATTAATTCCTTTGCCTTTGTAAGCCCTAATGTTATGGCAATTTTTAATCTTGGAGGCGTTGATAGCCTTGCGAGGGCCTCTTCCCTCTGTTTTTCATCAAGACCTGATATTAAGGCCATGAGATACAAGACCCCCCTATCAGGCCTTTCCTTTAAAAAGAGCAGGTTGAACCAGGATAATGTGTCATGGATGCCCTGAAGGACTGACTCCATCTTTTTGTCAAAGCGGATCTCCGGGTGTATTACCTTCAATAACCCATAATCGGAAAGCCTCTTTATCGTCTTAACAGGCTCTGTCTCATTAAAGGTAAGGAGTAGTTCCTCATAAATCCTTGTGCCTGACAGCCTTTCAAAGAGATTCATCCTTAAGGCAGACCTTATCAGTGTCTCTGTGTGACGGCTCAACTTGAAGCCGAACCTCTCAGAAAACCTTATTGCCCTGAATGCCCTTGTCGGATCTTCAATAAAGCTTAGGTTGTGGAGAACCCTTATGGTCTTTTCCCTTATATCCCTCTGACCACCAAAGAAGTCAATAAGAAGGCCAAAATCCTTTGGATTCAGTTTTATTGCCAGTGTATTTATGGTGAAATCCCTTCTGTATAGATCCTTTTTTATTGAGGATGTCTCTACTGTTGGAAGGGCTGCTGGGGATTCATAATACTCTGTCCTTGCTGTAGCAACATCTATCTTGAGTTCTCCTGTAAAGACCTGGGCAGTTCCGAATCTCTCGTGGGTCCTTAGCTTTGCACCAAGCCTCCTTGAGAATTCACTGGCAAAACCTATTCCATCGCCCTCAATTACTATATCTATGTCGAGGTTTTCCTGACCCATTATCAGATCCCTCACAGATCCACCCACAAGATATGCCACAAAACCCATGGAATCCGCCACCTCACCGGCAAGCCTTAATATACGTACAACAGATGGGGGAAAACGATCCATTATGATATTAGAGAGGTTTCTCTCAGTTAGGGGTTTGCCTGTTGAGACAGCAGTTAACCTCGATCTCCTCAGCATATCCTCATACAGGGTCCTCAGTATATCTGTCCTTGTTATTGCACCGATGATCCTTTCACCCTCGATAACAGGCATAAACCTCTGGTTCTGCTCGATCATGAGGGTCTCTATCTCACGTATGGCTGTGTCAGGTGATACAGTAAGGGCATCTGTTGTTGTGAAATCATAGACCCTGCTCTTTTTAAACCCGTGAAAGATTGCCTTTTCAACGATCTCTCTTGAGATGATTCCGGTGTATCTGCCGTCCCTCACAACAGGCAGTACATTAACCCCATACCTGGTCATCATTGATTCAGCCTCTTTTATGGTGCTTTCAGAGGTTATTGTAATTACAGGGGTTGTCATTATATCCTTTGCGGTCTTTGTTGACCTTATAGTAACCCTTAATAGATCCTTTAACCTCTCCTCAAGAACCTCAAGGGGCATCCCTTTGACAGAGGCTGAAGCTGCTGAGGGGTGACCGCCACCTCCAATGTCTCTCAGTAACTCTGATATATCCAGTTCAGGAACCCTACTGCGACCGATTACCAAGATCTTATCCTCGATTGCAAGGAGTAGAATAAGCCCGTCAATATCCTCCATATCCATTATCCTGTGGGCAAGGTGTGCAGCCTCACCCGCATATTCCTCCCTTACAGCCTTAACAATCTTTATGCGAATCCCGTTTATGTCCATATCAACAGATGAACGGAGGAGTTCATTAAGCAGGTCCAGTTCCTCCCTGGTGAGTCCTGTTCTTACGAAGTTTCCGACGATCTTAAGGCTTGCGCCCTTTTTAAGGAGGAAGGCAGCAGCGAGCATGTCCCTTTCGGTTGTTGTTGGGAAGAGGAGGGAACCCGTCTCTTCGTATACGCCGAGACATAATGTGGTGGCCTCCATTGGGGTTATCGGTATCTTTTTTGATTTCAGTATCTCAACAAATATCGTTGCGGTAGCACCCACATCCTCAATAACCTCCAGTGTCCCCTTGATATCCTGTTCTGTTTTTGGATGATGATCATAGATATGAATGACTATGTCCTTTTTGCAGAGCAGTTCAGAGAATATACCTATACGGTCCTGGGATTTTGTATCAACGATTATTAATCTCTTTACCTTAGAAAGATCTATATCTTTTAGGCGGGTTATATCAACGGGCTGAAAGGCAGAGATGAAGTCCCTCACCTTCTTTTCCTGAGAACCCGGGAATACAACCCTTGCATCAGGATAGAGTTTCTTGGCTCCAACCATGGAGGCCAGGGAATCAAAATCAGCATTGATGTGGGAAATAATAATATCCAATTGTTCGTCTTTACTAATCAGAAGTTATCTTTCTGAAGACCTCAACCCTGTTTCTGCCAGATGTCTTTGCCTTGTACAGGGCATTGTCTGCATAGGTTATAAGGTCATCTGTATCATTAACAATTACATCAGGATAGGTTGCGACACCGATGCTCACTGTCACAGCCCTTTTATCCTTCAAGGCCTTAAACCTCAGTTTACCTATGGATGATCTCAGTGACTCTGCCTTTGCAATGGCACCCTTTTCATGGGTCTCAGGCAAAAGCATGATGAATTCCTCTCCACCGTATCTCGCCAGGACGTCGCTCTTTCTTGTGTGGCTTTTCATCAATCTTGCCACCTCTCTTAGGACGGAATCTCCCGCCCTGTGTCCGTATCTGTCGTTTATATCCTTAAAGTGGTCAAGGTCTATCATGAGGCAACTCAATGGAAAGTTGTATCTGCTTGCCCTGCTGAATTCCTCTTCAAGGCGGTGATAGAAATACCTGATATTATAAAGACCTGTTAGATAATCTGTAATGGCAAGTCTCTCAAGACGGGTCTTTTCATCCTCAATCCTTTCAAAGATAAAGGCATTATAGAGGGCATTGGCAGAGGAATTCGCTATGGCATGGCAGAGTTTTATCTCCCTTTCACTGAAGGAATATCCTTTCCTTGATGTCCTTATAAAGAGTGTGCCGATCACCTCTTCCCTGAAGACAATGGGTATGACCATTATGGAGCGGATACCGAGCGGAAATATTATATCCCTGACCCTCTCCATGATGGGATCTGATTTTATATCAGTTATAACAACAGGGCTCTTTGATATAAGGGCCTTCTTTATCTCGGGGTATTTTCTAAGGTCAAGCCTGATGTTCCTGAGGTTTGGATCCTCAAAGGTAGAAACAACATACCCATATCTTGCCTCAGAATCTACGCGAATGATCGAGCACCGTGTAACTGGTATTATTTCCGATATCTTCTTTACAATAAGATAAAGTATCTCCTGGGGGTCGAGGGTAGAACTGAGGAGTTGATTCAGATCAACGAGGGTCTGAAGGTCATCAGTCTCCCTTTTCAGGGATTCCACGATTGTTGTCTTTCTAATCAGCCTGTTCAGTTTATAGTCCAGTTCCATTATGTCCGGTGGAAAGAAGATATAGTCATCAATATTGAGGCGGGAGACCATCTCGATCCCTCTTCTGTGATTGCCTGAGATCATAGCGATTGATGGTATCGCAAGCTTTCTTAAATTGATTCCTTTAGCAAGATCTATATCAATGAGAAGACAGGATGCGGTATTTCCGGCATCTATCATCTCCTTGAGTTCCTTTCTATCACTGACAAATATGGCCTTTATCCTCTTTTTGCGAAGGTAATTTGACAGTGACCTGAGAACATCCTCTCTTCTCTCATAAACAATAACGTTACCCTTCATCTTTACTCCCCTTATGTCTTTTTATCCATTTTAGCAGATTTTCCGTATTCATTGTATTTAGGACATCATCTTTTTCAAGCCATCCTCGCCTTCCTATGGCAACCCCATACTGGATGTAATCGAATTGATTTATAAGGTGGGTGTCTGTGCTGATAACTATGGGAATACCCAGTTCTTTTGCCCTTTTTGCCTGAATATCATTGATATCGAGCCTTAGGGGATAGGCATTTATCTCGACGGCCTTGCCCAATTCCCTTGCCTTTTTAAAGACATCTTCGAGGTCAACATCATAGGCATCCCTTTCTCCAATGAGCCTTCCTGTTGGATGGGCAATGATGGTTACATAAGGGTTTTCGATTGCAGAAAGAAGCCTCCTTGTGAGTTGTTCCCTCTTTTGCCTGAACCCCGAATGGATTGAGGCTACCACGATATCCAGTTCTTTAAGGATCTCATCAGGAAGGTCAAGGGTAAAATCGCTCCTTATATCTACCTCAACACCCATAAGAACCCTGAAGTCTTTGAGTTTCCTGTTCAGTGCCCTGACCTCCTTGAGTTCCTCAAGGACCTTTTCCTCATTTAATCCCCTTGCAACTCCGAGACCCTTTGTATGGTCTGTTAAGGCGATATATTCATACCCTCTCTGCTTAGCTGCATCGATGAGTTCAAGGATGGTGTGACTGCCATCGCTGTGTTTACTATGGACATGGAGATCGCCCTTTATATCGCTCAGTTCCAGTAGCACTGGCAATCTCCCTTCAAGGGCAGCCTCAATCTCACCTGTATCCTCCCTCAGTTCAGGGGGTATGTAAGGAAGGCCGAGAACTCTGTATACATCCTCTTCTTTTTCTCCACCTATCCGTTTGTTGTCTGACTCCCTGAATATTCCATACTCGTTGATTTTGAGACCTGCCTTAACAGCCATCTCCCTGATCTTTATGTTATGGGCCTTACTACCGGTGAAATAGGCGAGGGCTGCCCCAAAGGAGGCTTCTTCAACAACCCTCAGGTCAACCTGAATCCCTTCTGTTATGACAACACTCGATTTGGTTGGCCCCTTCATGAGGACATCCTTTACCATTGGCAGTTTCACAAAGACACTCATGACCCTTTCAGGTTCCTTTGATGTGGCAAGGATGTCAATATCCTTAATCGTATCCTTCCATCTTCTGAGACTTCCAGCGAGGCTCAATTTGTCAGTTGGTGCCTTTTCCTTTAATTGTTCAATAATTTCCCTGGCAAGGGGTAATACCCTGCCAATTGGTAACCTGTCCTTACCTCTCTTTAACATCTCTATGCCCTTGAGGATATTCTCCTCGGTCTTTTCCTTTATCCCGGGAAGTCCAGCGAGTTTATGCTCTCTTGCAAGGCGTTCGAGTTCTTCAATGCTCTTGACCTTAAGCCGTTCATACAGGAGGTTTGCTGTCTTAGGGCCAAGACCAGGGACGGTGAGGAGGAGGGTAAGGCCCTCGGGTATCTCTCGTTTAAGTTCCTCATAAGATGCTATCTTTCCTGTGCTAATATACTCCCTTATCTTTCCGGCGAGGTCCTGCCCGATCCCAGGGATACCAAGGAGATCTTCCTGGGAAAGGGTTGCAACATCCCTTGGAAGCCCATCTATATTCTGGGCAGCCCTTCTGTAAGCCCTTATCCTGAAAGGATTTTCTCCCTTTATTTCCAGTATATCCGCAATCTCATTAAAGATCCTGGCTATCTCCTGGTTCTTCATACCCTTAGATTACTTAAAAAATCTTAACTTGACAAGATGATCCCAATAGATTATCTTAAAGGGATGTTAAAAAGGGTTTTAATAGGGCTGTCTTTCTTTTTGATGATTGCTATTTCTTTTATACCTGCGGGATGGGCAGAGGCACCACAGGAACAGCCAAAACCTGTACAGACACCCCAGAATCAGCAGCCAGGGCCTCAGCAGCCCCAGTTGTTTCAACCGCCTCAGCAGCCTTCTGAAGTTCCACCTCAACCTAAAAATGGAGCTCCCCAAAAACCGCCAGCATCGAGACAGTCGGCTGCAAGGGGTGGGATGGTTAGCTTTAATTTTGATGATGCCGATGTCTTTTCTGTGATACAGACGATCTTCGGGGATATATTGAAGGTGAATTACATAGTTGACCCCAATGTGAAGGGTAGGGTGAACTTCAGGTCCACAGCGCCTGTTCCGAAGGAGGACGTCCTTCCCCTGATGGAGGTGATCCTGAGGCTCAATGGTATTAGCATCGTTGAGGAGGGAGGGCTTTACAGGATCATCCCTATTGCAGAGATCCCGAAGGAGCCAGCAGCAGTGAATATCGGGAGGGAGTCTGAAGCGGTAAAACTATCTGGCAAGGCAATACTCCAGATAGTTCCTGTCAATTATATCCAGTCCTCTGAGATGGTGAGGATACTGACCCCATTCTTATCCACAAATGCGGTGATAGTTGATGTTCCAAAGAGCAATCATATCGTCATAGCTGACACGGATGCCAATGTCAAAAGACTCCTTCAATTGATCGAGATATTTGATAGCGAAAAGCTCAAGGCAATAAAGCCTCAGGTCTTTATCTATCCTGTCCAGAATAGTAAGGCAAAGGATGTTGCTAATATGCTCCAGCAGATATTTCTCGGAGCAAGACCAACAACCACGACCCCAACAACCACAACCACCACAGCGACCCCTCAGCAGAAGACACCTCAGCAGAAGACCCCTCAGCAGCCCCAACCAGCACCAGCCCCAGCTCAGCCAAGGGTTTCCATGGGTACGACAGGGGGTGAGGCCCTTGTATCGGAGATAACAAAGATATTCCCTGATGAGGTCACAAACTCGATAATAATCCTTGCCACACCAGAGGATTATGCCTTGATAGCGGATACAATAAAGAAGATTGACATAGTACCGAGACAGGTTATGATTGAGGGACTCATTGCAAGGGTAGATCTGACAGACAAACTTGATTTCGGCATGCAGTGGATCATTCAGAATGACTTTAAGATAACAAATATAAAACCATTTAACAGGGATGTTAATATCAGTGGGCCATTGAAGCTTGATTCTCCAATAACAACACCAAATTTCACATTCACAGCCTACGATGCTGCGGGCAATATTAAACTGTTACTTCAGTCCCTTGCAGCAGAGGGTAAGGCAAAGATACTTGCTGCACCTCATATACTTGTATCAGACAACAGGGAGGCAAGGATCCAGGTAGGTTCCCAGATACCGATTGCCACCCAAACCACAACAACCCCTGTTACAGGAGGCACTACACCTACAAGCACTATAACCTCTACTGTCCAGTATAAGGATATTGGGATTATCTTGAAGGTCAAACCCCAGGTCAATGACAGCGGCCTTGTCTCATTGGAGATTTCTCAGGAGGTATCTGGAATTGGAGATAGTGTGAAGATAGCAGGCCAAGACTTCCAATCCATAACAAAGACAGAGGCGACAACAAACCTTGTTGCAAGGGATGGAGAGACCATAGTTATAGGAGGACTCATAAGGGAGGATACAAGCAAGTCAAGGGCTGGCATACCAATCCTTAGCAAGATACCAATCCTCGGATTCTTTTTTGGAAATACCATTGATGAGACCACAAGAAATGAGTTGATAATCCTTCTCACTCCCAGGGTAATAAGGTCCCAGGAAGATGCAAAGGATGTCTCATCAGAATATATCAAGAGGTATAAAGAATCCACAAAGGATCAAAAGATAGATAGATTCCTTAAAGACGAAAAGGAAGACACGGGACACAAAGCTGAAGACCTTCAGCAAATTCCCTAAGGTACTCCAATCTTTAATATCCCTTCCCTGATGATCCTGAACCCTTTTACAGTAGCGTCGATGACAGTTGACGGCAGCCTCCCAGGGGTCTTTCCGCCATCTATGAGAAGATCCAGTGAGTAATCAAAATATTCAATCACCCTTCTGGCCTCATCTGCTGGAGGCATACCGCTTATATTCGCACTCGTTGCTGTAAAGGGAAAGCCTGACTTCTTTGCCAGACAAAGGGCAAAGGACTCCCCTGGAATCCTCACAGCCACTGTGTTATTGGGACCGATTAGAAATTCAGACAATCCTGACCTGGCTGGCATCAAAATCGTCAATGGCCCTGGCCAGTATGTCGTTATTAACCGGTTTACCTCGTCGGGCATGTGGCTAAGCCAATCATTATCAACAATCAGTTTGAGCTGGGATACATCCCCGATTATCAGGGGCATGACCTTTTCAAGAGGCCTTTTCTTTAAATCATAAAGCCTCTTCAGGGATTCGGGCTTATCGAATCTTACACCAAGGCCATAGAAGGTCTCCGTTGGATAGGCAATGATCCCTCCACGATCAAGGACAGAGATTGCCTCATCAATGACCTCTTCTGCATTGTCTGTCTTTAGTATTAAAATATTCATTAACTACTTAGAGCAGTAAGTAGTAGTTTTTAAAAGGGGAAATTATTTTTTCCATATTGTAACTATTGCCCTACTGGACTACTGCTCTGTTGCTCTATAATTTATGATCTAAATCATATCAGAAAAGCTAAATTGAAGGCTACCCTTATAAAATGGAGAAAAAAGAGGAAATAGAGATAACAGACGAAGACCTCAGGGAGGCGATGAGGGAGATAAAGGCCTACCTTGATATAACCGAGGAGGATCTGCAAAGGATATACAAACTTGCCCTGAAACATGCAAAAGAGAGGCTTTTGAAAAGGATTCCCGTAAAGGCTGTGATGACAGAGAAGGTTATAGCTGTCAGACAGGATACCGAGATAAAGGAGGCGGCAAGGCTTCTTTCAGAAAACAGGATCAGCGGTATGCCTGTGATAGATGAAAATGAAAGGGTTATTGGA
>JBBIPQ010000037.1:0-15917 GCA_037442785.1 Nitrospirota bacterium | reverse complement strand
TATAAATTTACCGAGGAATTCCCCAGGAGGATAGAGGAATACGAAACACTTATTGACCAGAACAGGATATGGCTCAAGAGGACAAAGGGTATTGGCGTCATAAGTGCAGAAGAGGCTATTAACTGGGGCCTCACAGGTCCTATGATCAGGGGTTCTGGAATTCCCTATGATGTGAGGAAGTTTGCACCTTACGATGCCTATGATAAGGTTGAATTTGATGTACCTGTTGGTAAGAATGGCGATGTGTATGACAGGTACCGGGTGAGGATGGAGGAGTTGAGACAATCAAACAGGATAATAAAACAGTGCATCGAAAAACTACCAAAGGGACCGATTATGGCTCCTGATGCCCCAAAGTTTACCCTTCCAGCAAAGGATAACATCCTGAGGAATATGGAATCCATGATCCATCACTTTGTGCTTGTAACAAAAGGTCCGTTGTCTGCACCAGAGGGGGAGATATACTCAGCTGTGGAAGTTCCAAAGGGAGAGTTAGGCTTTTATTTTGTAAGCGATGGTACAGGAAGACCTTACAGGATGAGATTGAGATCACCGTCCTTTGTTCATGCCTCGGTGCTACCCAGGCTCTGCGAGGGGCATCTCATAGCTGATGTAATTGCTAATATCGGTACGATAGATATTGTCCTTGGGGAGTGTGACAGATAATGGGAATCGATATATCAAGGATTGCTATCTTTTCTGATTTAGATGGTCCAGAAATAGAAGTTATAAAGAACCTCCTTGATGTGAAGGAATATGCTCCAGATGAGATTATTTATACAGAGGGTGAAGAAGGGGACAGCCTGAACATCATAATAGAGGGAAAGGTGAGGATAAATAAGCGGATGGTAGAGGGAGACCAATTCTGCATATCGACTTTGAAGGAAGGGGATGTCTTTGGTATTATGTCCTTTCTTGATGGAAGCAGGCATGATGCAACCATAGTATCGGATCAGAAGACCATCCTTATGGTTCTTGATCGGGCCGACTTTAACGATCTTTATAACTCCAATCCCTTGATAGCTGCGAAGGTATTAAAAAGACTTGCCATACATCTCGCCACAATAGTGAGGAATATGAATTCCCAATATATGGACCTGATGCATCTCATGTTCAGGAGGAGCAAGTGACTGCTCTCATTGAGGAGAGGCTCCGAGAAGTAGCAGATAGATACCCCAGAAGAGAGGCAGCAGTCCTGCCTTCCCTCTATATTGCCCAGGAAGTGTACGGATGGCTCAGCCATGAGGCCATTAAGATGGTCTCTGATTCTCTCAATCTTCCAGACGCCTTTGTAAGGGGTGTAGCAACCTTTTATTACATGTACAGAAATAAACCCATGGGCAGGCATCTCATTCAGTTATGTACAAATGTATCATGTATGCTATTTGGTGGAGAGAGGATCGTGGAGATACTGAAAGAGAGATACAATCTTGAGCCAGGAGGAACCTCTCCTGACGGAAGGTTTTCCCTTATCATCATGGAATGCATAGGGGCCTGTGATATGGCTCCAGCAATGTTAGTCGGCAAAGACCTCCACGGTGGTTTAAATGAAAAAAACATATTCGAGATACTTGATAGATATGAATAATGTAAATGGTTATCTATGTCGAGGGTAAATGGAGATATTTCTTTTAAAGGGTATTGATAATCCTGACTCAGCAACATTAGAGGCCTACAGGGCGATCGGAGGCTATGAGGGTCTCCATAGGGCCCTTGATATGCAACCCCAGGACATAATTGACGAAGTCAGAAAGTCTGGCCTGAGGGGGAGGGGGGGAGCGGGTTTTCCCACAGGGATGAAGTGGGCCTTTGCCTCAGCAGATCCGAAGTTCCCGAAATATCTCCTCTGTAATGCTGACGAGGGTGAGCCTGGCACCTTCAAGGATAGGGTTATACTGGAGAAAAAGCCGCATCTATTAATTGAAGGTATGGTCATCTCTGCCTATGCACTCAAGGCAGAGGAGGGTTATATATATCTCAGAGGAGAATATTCCTTCCTGAAAGACACCCTTGAGAGGGCAATAGAGGAGGCATACAGAGAGGGTTACCTCGGCAACAATATCCTTGGTAAGGGGATCAGTTTCAACCTCCATGTCCATCTTGGCGCAGGGGCGTATATATGCGGAGAGGAGACAGCCCTTATTGAATCCCTCGAGGGGAAGAGAGGACAACCAAGGATAAAGCCACCCTTTCCTGTAAATGTTGGAGCATTTTCAATGCCAACGGTGGTAAACAATGTGGAGACACTTTCGAATATACCCTACATAATCTCAATAGGTGCAGAGGCATATTCAAGGATCGGTAGTAAGGAATGTCCTGGTCCAAAACTGTTCTCTGTAAGTGGACATGTTAGAAGACCTGGTGTTTATGAACTGCCAATGGGAACAACCTTGAGGGAGATTATATATGACCACTGCGGTGGCATAAGGGACGGAAGGAACCTAAAGGCAGTAATACCAGGAGGTATCTCTACCCCTGTATTGCCTCCCCACAAGATTGATGTTCCAATGGACTTTGTTAATATATGCAGGTTTGGAAGCATGCTCGGCTCAGGTGGGGTCATTGTCTTTGATGAGACTAGCTGCCTTGTGAGGGTCTGTTACAGGGCCTCAAAGTTCTTTGAGCATGAATCATGCGGTAAATGCACACCCTGCAGGGAAGGAACAGGATGGCTCAGTTCAATCCTCGGCAGGATCGAGAAAGGTCAGGGAAGAAAAGGAGATATAGATCTCCTCTTAGATGTTACCGGCAATATGTCTGGAAAGACCTTCTGTCCCCTTGGTGATGGCGCTGCAATGGTAGTTCAGGGATTCATAAAGCACTTCAGAGATGAGTTTGAGGAACACATCATAGATAAAAGGTGTAGGTTTGGATGATCAAGATTACTATTAACGGAAGAGAGATAAGCCTTGAAAAACCTGTGACGGTCCTTGAGGCAGCAAAGGCAGCGGGCATTAAGATACCGACCCTATGTCATTATCCAGGCCTTGAGAACTATGGAGGCTGCAGGCTCTGTCTTGTTGAGGTAGAAAGGATGCCGAAACTTCAGACCTCCTGCACCTTAATGGTAACGGATGGCATGGTTATAAGGACAGAGTCTGAAGAGATAGCCAGGGCGAGAAGGGCCATGCTCGAGTTTCTCTTAATAAATCATCCCCTTGAGTGTCCTTACTGTGATAAGGCTGGAGAATGTGATCTTCAGGACCTTACTGTTCAGTACGGACCGCCTGTTGGAAGATTCGCAGAGGGTAAGAGGAAACACCCTGAGAGCTTTGAAGACCCCCTTATAGTAAGAAACATGGAGAGATGTATATTGTGTACTCGCTGTATCAGGATGTGTGATGGGATTCAAGGTGCCTCTGCCATAACGGTGACTGGAAGGGGTAATAAGTCCTTTGTAGAGCCCTTTTCAGGCGGAAGATATAACTGTGAGTACTGCGGTAATTGCCTTACGGTCTGCCCTGTTGGTGCAATTATGTCAAGGCTTCACAGACATGTATACAGGGCCTGGCAGGTTGAGGAGAAGATAAAGACGCTCTGTCCGTACTGTGGGGTTGGCTGCAGCATGATGCTCCAGGTAAGGGCTGACACGATCCTTAGAACCATCCCTGAGCCAGATCTTGGAATCAATAAGGGAATCCTATGTGCAAGGGGTCGGTTTGGATATGGTTATGTCCATAGCCCTGAGAGGCTGAGGAGACCTATGATCAGAAGGACAGATAGGCTTGAGGAGGTATCGTGGGATGAGGCAATTGGGTATGTTTCTGACAGGCTCAGGGATATAAAGGCGAGATATGGTGGTGAGGCAATTGCTGGGATAGCATCCCCCCGTTGCACCAATGAGGATAATTATCTCTTCCAAAAACTCCTGAGGGCAGGCCTCAACACTAATAACATAGACTCCACTGTAAGAAACTCAATAGCTGTTATTCAGAGGTATATGGAAGATGTTATGGGACAGGGTGTAACAGCGAATATAATGGCGGGCATATTGAATTCAGAGGCGATTATCACTATTGGCGGTGACCCTGCCCATATAAATCCTGTCTTTGGTGTGAAGATAAGGGAGGCCTTTAAAAAGGGAGTTAAGGTCATCACAGTCGGATATGCACCAGGACTTCAGAGATTCAGCAGCTACAGGATCAATCCATATCCTTTTACAGAGGGTATGTTACTTGGTGTGATAATCTCTGAACTGATAAAGAAGAAGGGTCTCTCAGGAGAGAATCCATCCTTTGAGGAAAGAATAAGGTCCTATAATTATCCTGACAGGAATGGTCTCAGTGAGATCTGCGGCCTCAGTTTTGGAGATATCGAGATGGTTCTTCAGGAACTCTCCAGACTTCAGTCGATCTCCATAGTGATAGGCCCTGATATAGTCACAAGGACTGACATGAGGAGCATCATCTTCCTTATTACAGCCCTTTCTTACATATTGAATGCGAGGGTCTTTATCCTTTCAGACAGACCGAATGAGCAGGGTATAATAGATATGGGTTGCCTTCCTGACATGCTACCCGGTGAAAGACCTGTAGAGATCGAGAGCTTCAGACACAAGTTTGAAACCTTATGGTCATCCTCAATACCTGAGAAACCTGGAATGACTATCCTCGAGATGGTGGAGGCTGCTAATTCTGGTAAACTGAAGGCCCTTTATGTAATGGGTGAGAATCCTGTCTTTAATCTACCTGACGGTCAATTTGTCAGGGATGCCCTGAAGAAACTGGATCTCCTTATTGTTCAGGATATATTCATGAATGAGACGGCAGAGATTGCCCATGTTGTATTACCTTCCCTTACATGGTCAGAGAAGGAAGGGACATTTACCAATCTCGAGAGGAGGATCCAGAGGAGCAGAAAGGCGATAACAGGACAGGGAATGGAGGACTGGAAGATAATATCGGAGATAGGAAAGAGGCTCGGATTGAGGATGGATTACAATTCCCCTTCAGACATTATGAATGAGATATCAAGGGTCTCTCCCCTCTATGCGGGGCTTACCTATGATGACCTTGAAACAGAATACAATCTCTGGCCGTACAAAGGCGAACCTTTAAGGCATAAGTTAGGCTCAGGGGATTGGCCATTAACGGATCTATGGAAACCACAAAGGAAGGATGCCCTTTATCTTATGATAGAAAGGCATATGTTTCTGTCAGGCACCCTTTCAAGACATTCAACAGCATTGAATTCTATCTATGAAAGGCCTGTAGCAAGGATAAGTCCAGCAGTTGCTGATAGGAGAGGCATAAAAAATGGTGATCTTATAAGGGTTAAGACGGATAGGGCAGGGGTTACCCTTGCTGTTAGTATTGATAAAAATGTTCCGGATAATGCGGTACTGCTTTCTAATAACTTTGTAGATTCCTGTGCCCTTTCAATGGTTCCTTTCAGGATGGACGAAGAGACAAAGGTCTTTTCTTTAAATGGTATAGAGGTGATAATTGAGAAGGTGGGGGTATAGAGATGAAGTTCTTTGAGATCATATTTGGGCCTGGTTCATTCGATCTTTTCCTGAATCTTCTTTTCATAATCATTAAGATCGCTGTTGTTATAGGGGTTGTTATGTTTCATGTTGCCTATGCAACATATTTTGAGAGGAAGGTAATTGGCCATATGCAGGTCAGGCTTGGCCCGATGAGGGTTGGTCCTCACGGGATATTACAGCCGATAGCAGACTTCATGAAGTTATTTTTTAAGGAGGACATAATACCTGCTGAGGCAGATAAACCTTTATTTTATATAGCCCCTGTCATATCTGTCTTAGCTGCCCTTTCATCCCTTGCGGTTATCCCGTTTTTTGAAGGATTTGTCATAGCCGATATAAATATCGGTCTTCTCTTTATCCTTGCAATGTCCTCTCTTGGATCCTATGGCATAATACTGGCTGGATGGTCTTCTAATTCGAAGTACTCCTTCCTCGGAGGTCTAAGATCTTCTGCCCAGGTGGTTAGTTATGAGATAGCTATGGGCCTCAGCCTCGTTGGCGTCATGATGCTATCAGGCACACTCAATCTTACCGGGATTGTTAAGGCCCAGGAGGCCTATCCACTTGGCATGTTTCTTATCCCACAGATAATTGGCTTCTTCGTATTCATGATAGCTGCTATTGCAGAGACGAACAGGTCACCCTTTGATCTGCCAGAGGCAGAGAGCGAGCTTGTGGCTGGTTACTTTGTTGAATATAGTGGAATGCGTTTTGCCCTCTTTTATGCAGCTGAATACATAGGGATGGTCGTCATGTCCTCAATAGCTGCTATATGTTTTCTTGGAGGATGGAATGGCCCTTTTAAGATCCCCTATGTACCCTTTGCATGGCTCTTGATTAAGGTCTATTTCCTGATATTCCTTTATTACTGGATAAGGGCGACCCTGCCGAGATACAGGTATGACCATCTCATGGACCTTGGATGGAAGGTTCTGATACCCCTTGCACTTTTGAATATAGTTGTAACAGGCATTATAAAAATGCTTTAAAGGAGTTTAATATGAGGTTTAAAGATATAATAAAGACCGTTTTCCTTACAGAGATCATTAAGGGTATGGCCCTCACCTTCAGGTCAATGCTCACCCATGCTGTTACAAGGCAGTATCCTGAGGAGAAGAGGCCTGCCATGCCTGGCTTCAGGGGGCTTCATGCCCTCATGAGAGACCCGAGGACAGGAGAGGCAAGGTGCGTTGGTTGTGGCCTCTGCGCTGCCATATGTCCATCTCAGTGCATCCATGTTTATACTGCTGATAGCGTGGAACATAAAAAGATAGTGGAAAGATACGAGATAGATGTTTTAAGATGTACATTCTGTGCCCTCTGCGTGGAGGCCTGCCCTTTCCAGGCAATAGCATTAACAGAACATTATGAGTATGCTGACTACTCAAGGGAGGCCTTTTACATGACAAAGGAGAGACTCCTTGAAAACTATGATAAATACATGGGATGGGAAAAGGACAAGGAGTATTTCAGGAGATTCTGGCACCCTGTAGCAAGGGATTTCACTGGATACGAGGAACAGCCAGTATTCAGACCTGAAATGAGATCCGGGCAAGGTAGGTAAGGAGAATAGGTATGATTGAGAAACTGATATTTGGTTATCTTGCAACCGCTATAATAGGCCTCTCAATCCTTGTAATAACAAGGAGAAATCCAGTGCATAGCGTTGTACTTATGCTTATCCTCTTCTTCCATATCGCAGTCCTTTATCTAACACTAAATGCCGAGTTCCTGGCAGCCATTCAGATAATAATATATGCTGGGGCAGTCCTTGTACTGTTCCTTTTCGTTATATTACTCCTCAATCTGAAGGAAGAACTGGTTGTTGAGAGATTTGTTGGTATATGGCCCCTCGGACTATCTGCAGCCATTGCCTTTGCCATCATGATGATCCTGTCAACCACATCGTTCGTGAAAGGTCCGGAGGGCAATATAGGTGTAGATATCATAAAGAGCGAAACAAATACAAGGGTCCTTGGAAAGGTTCTCTTTACCGATTATCTATACCCCTTTGAGATCCTTTCGGTTGTTCTTCTTGTAGCAATAATAGGTGCTATAGTACTTACAAAAAGGAGGCTTAAGAGTTGATGGTACCTTTGAACTGGTATATATGGTTGAGCGGTGCCCTGTTCATTATTGGGATGGCGGGTTTCCTGATGAGAAGAAACATTATTATAATGTTTATCTCCATTGAATTGATGCTCAATGCAGTTAATATAAGCCTTGTTTCCTTTGGTAATTTTCTTAAGGATATGGCGGGTCAGGTCCTTACACTGTTTGTTATTGCTGTTGCTGCTGCAGAGGCTGCAATAGGTCTCGGTATTATAATAGCCCTCTTCAGGAATAAGGCAACGGTTCATGTTGATGAGATGAACGAGATGAAAGGATAGGAGAGATTTATGGATAAGTATGTATTGATCCCCTTACTGCCCCTGATAGCATTCTTTATCAACATTATCTTTGGAAGAAAGATCTTTAGAGAAAAGGCCCATTGGATCTCTACCCTGGCAGTATTATCTTCATGGGTTATCTCTGTAATAACCCTCTCAGAGGTCGTTAATGGAAAGGTTATCAACAGGGACATCTACACCTGGATAATATCCGGGAATTTTAGCGTTAGTGTTGGTTTTCTCATTGACCAGCTTACAGCGGTCATGCTCATTGTTGTAACTACAGTCAGTTCCCTCGTACATATCTATTCAATTGGCTATATGCACGGCGATAAGGGGTATTACAGGTTTTTCTCATACCTGAGCCTCTTTACCTTCTCCATGCTCATGCTTGTCATGGCGAACAATTTTCTTCAACTCTATTTTGGTTGGGAGGCGGTCGGCCTTTGCTCCTATCTTTTGATAGGATTCTGGTATGAGAAGAAATCGGCCTCTGATGCAGGGAAAAAGGCCTTTATAGTCAACAGGTTCGGGGATTTTGGTTTTGGCCTTGGGGTGATACTGGTCTTCCTGACCTTTGGAACCCTCCATTATGCACCTGTTTTTGGAGGGGTTCAGGGTATTGTAGGACGTACAATAAATATTCTCGGTTATGATGTTGACCTTATAACACTCATGGCCCTCCTACTCTTCTGCGGTGCAGTTGGAAAGTCAGCCCAGATCCCCCTCCATGTATGGCTTCCTGATGCAATGGAAGGCCCTACCCCTGTCAGCGCCCTTATCCATGCTGCAACAATGGTCACGGCAGGTGTATTCATGGTTGCAAGGTGTAATCCAATTTTCAATCTCTCAGAGATTGCAATGGATGTTGTTGCTATAACAGGTGCCGTAACCGCCCTTTTTGCTGCTACAATAGCCCTTGTGCAAAGGGATATAAAGAGGATAATAGCCTATTCAACGGTAAGTCAGCTTGGTTACATGTTTCTTGCCTGTGGTGTAGGTGCATATAGTGCAGGGATATTCCACCTCTATACCCATGCATTTTTTAAGGCCCTTCTATTCCTTGGCGCAGGCTCGGTAATGCATGCCATGGCAGGGGAACTGGACATAAAGAAGATGGGAGGCCTGAAGAAATACATGCCTGTCACATACTGGACATTTCTCCTTGCCTCACTCAGTATCTCTGGAGTACCAGGCCTTGCAGGCTTCTTCAGCAAGGATGAGATATTATGGAGAACCTATTCTTCGGGGTCACTCGGACAGGTCCTTTTTGTCCTAGGCGCCATAACGGCGCTGCTGACCGCATTCTATTCTTTCAGGATAATCTATGTTGCATTTCACGGCAGTTTCAGGGGAACTCATGAGCAGGAGCACCATCTCCACGAGTCTCCCAAGGTGATGACAATGCCCCTGGTCATCCTTGCTATAGGTGCTATTGCATCGGGCTGGGTTGGTATCCCGCCACTTCTTGGAGACATAATTGGCCTCGAACACTCGGACAGATTTGGAGAGTTTCTCGCACCTGTCTTTGGAGGGCATCATCCTTCAGAGGGTTCTCATTCTGAGGAGATACTGGTTATGACACTATCTATAGCTGCGGGTATCCTGGGCATACTGATATCTGCCTCAATGTATCTGAGGAAGACAGACCTGCCCGAGAGAATAGGACAGAGGTTTTCCAGCATATATAAACTCTTATGGAATAAGTATTATGTTGATGAGCTTTATGACTTTATCATTGTTAGACCAACCCTATGGATAGCTAATAATGTTATTGTTGGTGTTACCGATGGAAAGATCATCGAGGGTCTTGTGAATGGAGTGCCTGCTGCAATCGGTAGATTTTCCCAATGGCTCAGGAGGGTTCAGACAGGCCTTGTTCATCAGTATGCAACAGTCATGGCAATAGGGGCCTTTATAATCGTAGTTATTGCACTACTCTGGAGGTGATGCAGATGGAACCTGGTTATCCTGTTTTGAGTACATTGATATTCCTGCCTGTTGCAGGTGCCGTACTGTTATTGCTTATTAAGAGAACGCAGGAGGGCTTACTAAAATGGTCAGCCCTTTTAATATCAGTTGTAGAGTTTATACTTTCTATGCCTTTATTCACAGGTTTTGACAAGTCAACCCATCAAATGCAGTTCCTTGAGAGATACGAGTGGATACCCTCCTGGGGGATAACTTACCATATTGGTCTTGACGGGATAAGTGTACTATTTGTACTGCTTAGCACCCTTATTACGATCCTCTGCGTAACCATATCCTGGAACTCCATCAAGGTAAAGGTAAAGGAGTTCTATATAGCCATACTGCTCATGGAAGGTGCCATGATAGGGGTCTTTTCATCCCTGGACTTCTTTCTCTTCTATATCTTCTGGGAAGCCATGCTGATACCGATGTATCTACTAATAGGTGTATGGGGAGGGCCAAACAGGGTTTACGCTGCCATTAAGTTCTTCCTCTATACACTCGTTGGAAGCGTACTTATGCTTGTCGGCATAATAGTCCTTTACTTTGAGGCTGGAAAGACCTTTGACATCCTCGAAATGATGAAGAGAACCTATCCCTACCAGGTACAGTTCTGGTTGTTCTGGGCATTCTTTGCAGCCTTTGCTGTTAAGGTTCCGATGTTTCCTGTTCACACATGGCTTCCTGATGCCCATACAGAGGCACCAACAGCAGGCAGTGTTATCCTTGCAGCCATACTTATCAAGATGGGCGCATACGGATTCCTGAGATTCAGTCTCCCCCTTTTCCCTGACGCAACAAAGGCGATGACAGTACCAATGCTTGTCCTTTCAGTAATTGCAATAATATATGGTGCCATAGTATGTCTCGCCCAGACAGACCTTAAGAGACTTATTGCCTATAGTTCTGTAAGCCATATGGGATTTGTGACCCTCGGCATCTTTGCCCTTAATTCTCAGGGGATAGAGGGAGGGATAATCCAGATGATAAATCACGGGATCGTTACAGGTGCCCTATTCCTCTGTGTCGGCATAATATATGACAGAACCCATTCAAGACAGATAAGGGATTATGGAGGTCTTGCAACGGTACTCCCTGTTTATGCTGCATTCTTTATGGTCTTTACCCTTGCCTCAATAGGACTGCCTGGACTGAACGGATTCATCGGAGAATTCCTCATTATACTTGGTGGATTCAAGGCAGTGAAATGGGCAGGTGTTCTTGCAGCAACAGGAATAATAATAGGTGCTGCCTATATGCTATGGCTTTATCAGAGGGTTTTCTTCATGGAAACAAATGAAAAGGTTCAAGGACTCAATGATATGGACTTAAGGGAGGTTATTACCCTTATGCCTCTCATGGCCCTTGTACTGTGGATAGGTGTCTATCCTAATACATTCTTAAGCTTCATGCATGCTTCTGTGGAGAACCTTTTGCAGAGGCTCGGCAACCAGGGAATGCAACCTCAAAACATCTCTGATGTGCTGGGAGGCCCTGTGGTTGATCTTGCCAGGAACGTTCTGGAGGTGATAAGGTGAAAGAGATTATCATGCCAGATTTAGGACCCATGATACCTGAGATAACATTGCTTTGTCTTGCCCTCTTTGCACTTGTTGTAGATCTATTAATCAAGAAAAAAGAAGTCGTTGCCGTAATAGGTATAATCTCAGCAGTTATTGTTGGGTATCTCCTGACAGGGTCTTCAGGAGAGGTATTCTCAGGCATGTTTATCTCGGATAACTACAGCCTCTTTTTTAAGGTCATCTTCCTTCTCAGTCTTTCCCTTTCGATTCTATTATCAATAAGATATGTGCGGATTGAGAGGGTGAACTTTGGAGAATATTATAGCCTTATGCTCTTTTCAACCCTGGGGATGATGATAATGGCCTCTGCTGGTGACCTGATCGTTCTGTATCTCGGGCTGGAGTTAATGGCTTTAAGCACATACATCCTTGCAGGTTTTATAAGGCATGAGGTAAGATCAAACGAGGCAGCTCTGAAGTATTTTCTCCTTGGGGCGTTTGCATCAGCCTTCCTTCTTTATGGCATATCAATGACCTATGGCCTTACCGGCACGACTGACCTCAAGGCAATAGCCGATTATCTCATAAATAACAATATTGGGGTCAATCCTGCTCTTATCTTATCAATGCTTCTGCTCCTTGTTGCCATGAGCTTTAAGATCGCTGCTGTACCATTTCATATGTGGGCACCCGATGTATACGAAGGCGCTCCAACACCAATAACAGCCTTTATGTCTGTAGGACCCAAGGCTGCAGGTTTTGCTGTACTGGGAAGGGTCTTTACCACTGCCTTTAGCAGCCTCACAATCGAATGGACGACCGTAATCATCCCTATCGCGATACTCACAATGGCGGTGGGAAACATACTTGCCATCTCACAAAACAATATAAAGAGGATGCTGGCATATTCCTCAATAGCCCATGCAGGATACGCCCTGATTGGCGTTATTACAGGAAATCTCGATGGTATATCCAGCATGATGAACTATCTGTTTATATATGCCTTCATGAACATAGGTGCCTTTGCGATAGTGACGATCCTCAAGTCAGAGGGATTTGCAGGAGAGGAAATATCAGATTATGAGGGGCTTGCAAAGACTCACCCCCTTGCCGCAGGTTTGATGCTGATCTTCATGTTCTCCTTAACAGGCATTCCACCAACAGCTGGCTTTATAGGTAAATTCTATCTATTCATGTCTGCGGTTAAGGCAGGTTACACCTGGCTTGCAGTAGTTGCAGTCATATTCAGCGCAATATCAGCCTATTTCTATCTGAGGGTTGTCATGTACATGTATATGAGAGAGCCAAAGGCAGAGGTGTCCCTATCGACATCTATGCCGTCAGGGATTGCCATTGCTATTGCTGCCTTAGCAGTCCTCATCCTTGGCATCTTCCCATCTGGCATTATTGAATTTGCCAGAATGGCGGTGATGAGGTAGCTTTTAATCGCCATAGTTTTAACTTCTTATTTTACCTTTGCGTCCAAAATAAGTGACGTAGTTACTATAGTGGGTATAAACCTCGAAAACACAAGAGAAATCGAATCTCATGCCCTTAACATTTAGACGGATCATATTACTATAAGTTTAAGAATAAAAAACAATAATAGTCCCCTAAATTAAAATCCGCAAATCAGGTATAATAATTAATCCAAGATACTACTGGTTGATTACAGAAAGATGAAAAAAAAGACAGGACCTTTTAAAAAGCTTTTTATTCTTACAGGCATTGCGATACTTATCGGTGTATCTATTGGCTCTTATATAGCAGTCGCAAAAGGGGTCCCTTCGATTAAGGATCTAAGACACCATGTGGCTGTGACGGGCACAAGGATATACGCTGACGATGATACCCTGATTGGTGAACTGAAGGTAGAAAAAGGCATTTATCTACCTCTCAAGGCGATTCCAAAGGATCTTATCAATGCTGTTGTGGCTGTTGAGGATTCCAGGTTCTGGAAGCACAAGGGATTTGACCATATTGCCATCTTGAGGGCAGCCATTAAGGACATCCTTCATGTAAGGATCAAGGAGGGTGGCAGCACCATAACACAGCAACTTGCAAAGATAACCTTCCTAACGCCGGAAAAGACTTTAACGAGAAAGATAAAGGAGATAGCCCTTGCAAGAAAGATAGAGAAAAGCCTTACAAAGGAAGAGATCCTTGAATTATATCTGAACAGGATTTATCTGGGTCATGGGGCATATGGTGTTGAGATGGCAGCAAGGGTATATTTCGGAAAATCCGCAAGGAACCTGAATCTCTCGGAGTCTGCCCTCCTGGCAGGACTTATTAAGGCTCCTTCCATTTATTCACCCTACAACAACTTAGTGCTCGCAAAGGACAGACAGAAAACGGTTTTACAGAGGATGGAAGAAGAGGGCTATATCAAACCCTCTGAAAGGGAAAAGGCAGAAAGGCAACCCCTTCAACTTGCGACATTAAGAGGTGGCGTTGAGGCAAATAATTATTTTATTGAGTACATAAGGAGATACCTTGAGGAGAAGTATGGCGAGGATATGGTTTACAAGGGAGGCCTGAAGGTATATACAACCCTTGATAGAAAGGCCCAGATGGCAGCAGCAAGGGCGCTCCAGGTTGGCTTAAGAGAGATTGACAAGAGAAAGGGCTGGCGCGGCCCCATAGAAAACAGAAAGATAGATGCAGAAAAGGAGTTAGAAAAAAAGAAGACGGGATTTCAGATACCAGACAGCCTGGATATAACGACTGGCATTGTTCTTAAAGTCAGTCATAATGAGGCGATTATCAAGGCAAGGGGAGTAAATGGAAGACTCTCCATAGAGAATGCCAGATGGGCAAGCAATATATTTGATCCCAGGACAGGCAAGACAACCCAGATAAAGAATTTCTCCTTAGACAAGATACTGAAGGTTGGCGATATTGTTAAGGTGAAGTTTATCTCCGTGAAAGGAAACAAATTAGAACTCGCCCTTGAGCAGGACCCGCTCATTGAGGGCGCTATTGTTGCAATAGATCCATATACAGGATTTATAAGGGCACTTATAGGTGGTTATGATTACTCAAGATCAGAATTTAACAGGGCGCTATATGCAAAAAGGCAACCTGGCTCTGCCTTTAAGCCTGTAATATATGCTGCAGCCCTTGATTCAGGGTTTACCCCTGCATCAATAATTACGGATGAGCCTGTAACATATCCAGGAGGCCCCCGTGGGGAGTGGAGTCCTGAGAATTACGATCACAAGTTTTATGGCCCTACAAGGTTGAGGGATGCCCTTGCCTATTCAAGGAATGTCGTGACAGTTAAACTCCTCGAATCAGTTGGCGTTAATAGGGTGATAGAGTTTGCTCGTAGATTAGGGATTGAGGGCAATATGCCTAATGACCTTAGCCTTGCCCTTGGCAGCATGACCACAACACCCTTTGAACTCTGCTCAGCCTATACCGTATTTGCAAATGGGGGTGTCAGGATGAAGCCACTGGCTATAAAATACATAACTAATGCAAGGGGCTCTGTAATCGAGAGCAATGAGCCAGAAGGGGAGCAGGTTATATCCCCTGAGGTAGCCTTCCTCATCACCTCTATGATGGAGGATGTTGTTAACTATGGAACAGGCTGGAGGGTAAAGGCATTGGGTAGACCAGTGGCAGGGAAGACAGGAACAACGAATGATTACAGGGATGCCTGGTTTGCAGGTTATACCTCGGACATTGTGGCCTGTGTATGGGTGGGCTTTGATGACATGAAGCCTCTTGGGCATCAAGAGACAGGGGCAAAGGCTGCCTCACCCATATGGCTAAACTTTGTCAGGTCCATAGACTCGGGAGACCCTGTTGGTTTCCCTGTACCTGAGGGGATAGTGAGTTACTATATTGATCCATCTAATGGGCTCCTTGTCAGCGACCCCTCACAGGGTATAAAGGAATACTTCAGGAGGGGAAATGAACCAAAGGAGTATTCTAATAGAAGGAGTATAATAAGGAATTTAATCGAGATAAGACCCGATTATGACTGATTATGATGCCTTTTTCTCGACCCTTCTCTGGGAAAGAAATATAACGCAGTCTTCGCACTTTTTCCCTGATTCCTTATTACATATCATGCTGTTGAGTTCCCAGCATGGCTTTGTTCTATCCACGTAGGCTGTACATTTTTCCTTTCTTTCTTGAGGACAATCCGTAATCTCCCAGCATGGCGCGTAGTCCAGCAACTTCTTTATGCCCTCTATGCTTATCTTCTTGACATGTATTAATTCCCTTATGCATTTAAGCCACTTGATGTCATTTTCTGAGTAGAATCGATTCTTGTTTCTCCTTGCCGGCTTGATAAGCCCATGTTTTTCGTACAGCCTGAGGGTTTGATCTGTTGTGCCAAGAAGTTCAGAGACAACACCAATAGGATAAAAAGGCATCTCCTTTTTTTCTTCTTCCGTAAGATCCTTAACCTTTTTCATCCATTTAGCTCAAACAATTTATTAATTATAATTATTAAACATCTTTTATCTAAAAAAGTCAACTGATTTAAAAATCTGCATCCTGAAAATCCAGACATATTGTTAACCCCTT